>JBJTMU010000106.1:0-12564 GCA_046070685.1 Flavobacteriales bacterium
TATTTCCCACAAATCTACAACAAACGTAAAATAAAACAAACGAAAGTGTGAAATAAAACAACCAAATATATGGAGGTGAGTTTCACAGCATTGTGGAATTTTGTTTCATGGAAGAATTCAATATCGGGACACAAATAAAAGAGGTTGTGGAGTCCAAAGGAATGTCCGTAACCGAGTTTGCTAAACGCATCAATAAATCTCGGGAAAATTGCTATTCCATCTTTGCGCGAAAAACCATCGATACAGGATTACTGCAAATCATTAGCGATGTACTGGACCATGATTTCTTTCTTCAATTTAGTTCCTCCTACCAACAAATGTCTGAAGAAACACAAAAACTTCGCGACGAAAATACGCTACTGAAAGAATATTATTCGCTCCTGAAAGGGAAGGATAACAGCTAGAAAAAAAGTGAAAAGTTGTTAGACTAAAGTCCGCTAATCTGATGATCTATTTAAAACACTCATCACTAGTTTCTTAACGGTTCCCATTTCATCTGCTTGACTCGCAGCCACAAATAAAGTTAAACTTGCTAATGCTTCATTACTGATAATCGATCGGCCGGAAGGCAGGTATAATAAATTATTTCGTTGTAAAAATAACAGAAAACATGCCGCTGCTATGCGCTTGTTACCATCAACAAATGCATGATTTTTCACGATGAGGTAAAGCAACATTGCCGCTTTTTCTTCAATTGTAGGATATACTTCTTGGCCATGGAAACTTTGACGTATCTGATGAATTGAACTGTTAAAACTTCCATCTTTTTCTTTTCCGAATAAATCTGAGTTGAATCCAGTCCGCATGGTTTCGATTAATTCTAAATATTCTGAATGATTCGGATATTTTGCTGCTTCTGTATGATTTCCTTTAATGTCTAGCGATTCATGATCATAGTCATCCAGTAATTTCAATCCCAAATGAAAATGCTGCATCCAAGATAAATTCTCTTGATGAAAGGAACGATCTTCAATTACTCGACTGAGAATACGTATGCCATCGTGAAGGATTTGGATTTCTTTGTTTTTTTCCGCCAACCGCTTTTCATTTATCGCTACTCCTTCAATTAAAAATTCTTTTAATCGTTTTGTTGCCCATTGTCGAAATTCAATCCCCCTGTAACTATTTACTCGATATCCAACTGAAATAATAACATCCAAGTTGAAATAATCCAATTCTCTCGAAACTTGTCTTTCTCCTTCTTTTCTAACTGTTCGGAATTTCCGAACAGTTGAGCTTGAAGATAATTCATTTGATTCAAAAATCCTTTTTATATGCTCACTAATATTGGATTTACTGGACTCAAATAAATCGGTAAGTTGACTTTGATTTAACCAAACTGTATCACCTTCAATTCTCACCTCAATTTCGGTTAATCCTTCATTGGATTTAAATATTTCTATTTGATTTTCCATCTGCATTGTTTCTTATGTCATCCATTCAATCGATCGAGTCGATTCTAGCTACATAAAAATAGTGAAAACGGAATAGAAAGTCAAGTGAGAAAAATGTTTGTCCCAGTCTTAAAACTGAAAACTCACACTTAATTTAGCTCCCGCTTGGGAGAAGTTGAAATTGGGCCCTGCTGCCCCAATCGGAACAGGACTCACGCTTTGCTGAAATACCCAATTTTTAAAGAAACAAAACTCAAGATTCCAAGCATGCATGTTGTTGCCAATAAAGGAAAAACCATGTCCAAACTCGAAACCGATGGATCGCATGCTCACATCGAATTTTTCTTGACCCGTATTTGCTGTGGGTGGCATCGTTAAATCCGGTACAATCACCCATTCTTCGGAACTGCGAACACCATAGTTCAAACGAAGTGGAATGTACTTGGCAACGTTCGATTTCATACCGTCGTACTGGAATTGATAGTTCGCACCTACGGAATAAAATTGACTCAATCCAGAAAGTAATTTTACGTCTGTTTTCAGTCCAACATAATGCTGACGGTTTATGTATTTCCCTGCGCCCAATGTAACACACATTGGTAAGTCATAGAAGTAACCGTTTCCGGAAGAGGATAAGTAATAATCATCGGCCACAAAGCCATTGTCTGTCCCGGCAGCAAATTCCGTCAGACCAATGTGAAAGGCAAATTCATCGATTTTTCGTGGACGAACAATGGTGTCTCGCACACGTACTTGATAAGTCACATCTTCTTCGAAATAATCGTACATCTGTCGTGACAAGGAGTATTTTCGGTTGTATTCATCTTTAAACGTCAAATCGCCATCTTTTTGGTCGAATTGAATGATCTCGCCATATAATACTTTCCCCGTTTTTAAATGAACAATGTCGTAAATGACGGGTTTTTTCGGTTTTGATTGACCGAAAGCAAGGTTTTGTTGCCATCCAAGAATACAAGTAAGGAGCAAGATTATTCGAATCATTCGCGTTTTTTTGCCCTAAAAATAAGTCATTTCTGTCAATTTTCGTTTGCGCTGTGCTTTGATTACTTTTGCAGCGTGTCAACATTCAAGAGCATAGCCGCGATTAGTGAAGGATTCTATAAGGAAAAAGGATCGAAGTTTTATGCCTTTGCTGTGCCTTGTCAAACCGAGGAAGAAGTCAAAGCGTTCATTCAAGCCAAACGGAAGGAACACCATCAGGCAGTTCATGTTTGTTCCGCTTTTCGATTGGGAAGTGACAAAAAAAAGTATCGTTCGAGTGATGATGGCGAACCTTCCAATTCAGCTGGACCACCCATTTTAGGTCAAATTCAATCTTATGATTTGACGAATATTCTAGTTGCAGTAGTGCGTTATTACGGTGGAACCAATTTGGGTGTTGGTGGACTCATTACAGCGTATCGGACTGCCGCCAAAGAAGCCTTGGATCAAGCAGAAATCATCGAATGCGAAGAGGAAGTTCGTTGGGAATTGCAATTCACCTATGCAGAATTACCTCAAGTGATGAAATCGTTGAAAGCGTATCCATGTACCATCATTTCACAGGAATTATCGGAAATCGCTCACATCGTGGTGTCTATTCCGCTGTCACAGGAACGCTTAATGTCAGAATTACAAGACGTTAGGATCAATCCTTAAATTTTTCCTTTTTGTACGGGAAGATATTGGACATTTCTCCGGAATAGTAAAATTCATAGGCGACTGAACCAAAGGTATATTCTTGTTCACGGATTTTAAAGTTTGACCCGCCTACAGCTGGATTCTTTTTAGGGATGGATTTTTGGTATCCAAGGTTGAAAAGAGAGGCGAGAATTTCTGGTCGATTTTCGATTGGATAGCCCGCTTTTTCCCATTGCGTTTTAATTTGCTTGATGTAAATTGCCGCATACAAATAGGAATAATAATGATCCTTGTATTGCACCAATCGTTTCACACGAACACTCATGGTATCGTTGTGTTGGTTATTGTAATTCACAGAAGAATCATAGTCTAGCAAATGGGCATACTTACTTCCTAAATAGTACATAGATGTTGAATCTTTCAAGTAATTTTCAATGCGTTTCGCTGTGTTCTCCTTGATTCCGGTTACACCATAGGACAAATTTGTTTCCAGCGCCAATGTTTTCAAAGGAGCCACAAAGTTTTTAAAGCGTTCTCGTCGCGAATTAAATAGCCTCACTTGTTCACCAACGAGACAGGCCACAATCATGCGCGATTCCACTCCAGCAGCTTTTGCCGCAGAGTCAATGTAGCGTTTGTCTTTGGCTACTGCTTCTTTGAAATACGTCCATTCTACTATGTTCATCCAATCAAAGGCATTGAGTCCACTTGCTTTGGCATCCAACTTTCGATTGGAAAGAATGCGTTTCAGTTCAGCTTGGTAAGACTTTTTATCTTTTAGTTTGAGGTCGATCGCGGCCAACATCTGTAGCGCTAATTTTTCATCTTTGGAACTTACCCATGCATCCATGATGTCGGAAGCATTTTTCGGATAATATTCATTCAATAAATGAATGCGTCCTAAAATTTCACTGCGGTATTCAACGATGTTTGAACTGTCAATTCGAAAAGATTGATTGTATTTGTCGTGAATTTGTTGATAATAGCGATTGTTCACATCGACCAATCCTGCATCGTTTGTCCATTTGAATTTCATGGCAAGATAGGTGCCAACTAAGAAAAATCCATAGAGTGCAAAACTGTACAGGCAGATGAGGTATGGAATTTTGATCCATTTTTTTTGAAAAAAAGCACGCATATTCAATGATTAACAGGGCTTTATACTGATTTTGAAGAAAGTAGTTACAGCAAAGTCGAATTCCTATTGAAAAAAGGGCTGTTTTTGAGAGAATGATTAATTTTAACCATGGCTTTAGTGAAAGAATGTCGTGGATTTACACCACAATTTGGGGAGGATTGTTACCTAGCGGAGAATGCAACAGTTGTTGGTGACGTGATCATGGGGAACGAGTGTTCCGTTTGGTTCAATGCTGTCGTGCGTGGCGATGTTAATTCCATTCGCATGGGAGATCGAGTAAATGTGCAAGATGGTGCAGTGATTCATTGTACGTATGAAAAAACAAAAGTGCAGCTTGGCAATTATGTTTCGATCGGACACAATGCATTGGTTCACGGTTGTACAGTAGAAGACCATGTGTTAATTGGAATGGGCGCAATCGTGATGGATGATTGTTACATCGAATCAAATAGCATCATCGCCGCTGGCGCTGTGTTGTTAGAAGGAACACGTGTTGAGTCATGGAGTATCTATGCTGGAATTCCTGCCAAGAAAGTCAAAACATTAAGTCCGGAGTTATTTGCGGGGGAAGTGCAACGAATTTCCACCAACTACGTCATGTATGCCAGTTGGTTTAAAGAAAAAAAAGACTAACTTCATACCATAAATCAATCAAAATGAAATTAAAATTATTCTTCATCTGTAGTTTACTAGGAATCTTTTTTGTGTTGAGCGCTTGTCATGGCTCGAAAAAAGTACAATGTGATTCTTATGGACAATTGCCAGCTGCAGTACATCAAGATCTTGCTACGAAATAGGAAAATCTTCGGATAATTCCTTTCTTCCTCTTTTAATCTAAAGGAGAAATCGTACTTTTACTCACAAATTTGAGTACTATGAAATACGATCGCATCGACTCCAACTTATACATTGCGAATAGAAAGAAATTCACAGAAAAAATGGCTGCTCATACCTTAGCAGTCTTTAATTCCAACGATATTTATCCCATTAGTGCAGACAGCACCTTGCCGTTTCAACAGCATCGTGATATTTTGTATTTATCTGGAGTAGATCAAGAAGAATCGATTTTAGTACTTTTTCCAGCTGCGAGTAATCCAGCACATCGCGAAGTATTGTTCTTGAAGGAAACAAGTGATTTAATCGCGGTTTGGGAAGGAGAGAAATTAACGAAAGAAACAGCATTTTTAACTTCAGGAATTAAAACAGTTTATTGGTTGCAGCAATTTCCGACCATCTTTAAACAACTGATGGCAGAGGCACATGGAATGTACTTGAATACGAATGAGCACCTTCGCGCCAATACGGAAGTTGAAACCCGTGAAGATCGTTTCATTAAACAAGTGAAAAAAGATTATCCTGCGCATCAGGTGCATAAATCTGCACCGATTATGCACAAAATACGATCCATCAAGGAAGACGTTGAATTGGAATTAATGCAACGAGCTTGCAAAATTACCGAGGCAGGTGTGCGACGATTATTGTCTTTTATTAAACCAGGCGTTTGGGAATATGAAATCGAAGCAGAATTGGCACATGAATTTTTACGTAATCGTTCAAAAGGTTTTGCTTACACACCCATCGTTGCATCAGGAAAAAATGCGTGTGTGCTGCATTATATTGAAAACAACCAGCAGTGTCAAGATGGCGATGTCATTTTGTTAGATGTTGGAGCAGAGTACGCCAATTATTCCTCAGATCTTACCCGTTGTTTGCCAGTAAATGGACGCTTTACTGCTCGTCAGAAAGCCGTTTATAATGCGGTCCTTCATGTTAAAAACGAAGCGCAAAAATTATTAGTTCCAGGAACAATTATGGCCGAATACCACAAACAAGTTGGATTGTTAATGGAAGAACAATTGGTTGGACTTGGATTAATTTCCATGGATGAGATCAAAAAACAAAATCCAGAGTGGCCAGCATATAAAAAATACTTCATGCATGGAACGTCACATTTTCTTGGCTTAGACACGCATGATGTTGGATTATGGCACGAACCAATTTCTGCTGGCATGGTGTTTACTTGTGAGCCGGGAATTTACATTCCAGAAGAGGGACTTGGGATCCGTTTGGAAGATGATTTAGTCGTTCAATCTTCTGGCGCTCCATTTAATCTGATGGGAGATATTCCAATCGAAGCAGATGCGATTGAAGAGCTGATGAACGCATAGTTCATGTTGCATTACCAAGTTTTTGGAGAAGGGACACCTGTCGTTTTCCTGCATGGATTTTTAGAGTCCAGTACGATGTGGTCTCATTTACAATTGTCCAAATTATCCGCACAATGTATCTTGATTGATCTTCCTGGTCATGGAAAGTCGAATTTAATTGATGCACCGGAAGTACCAAGTATTTCATGGATGGCACAAGAGGTTCACAAGATACTTGAACACTTACGGGTAAACGCATATTGTCTTGTCGGACATTCACTTGGTGCGTATGTTGGACTGGAATTAAATCAGCTATTACCTTGTCAGAAATTTATTTTTCTTAATTCCAATTGCTGGAGTGACGATGAAAAAAAACGCAAAGATCGCCTACGAGTAGCCGATTTGGTCTTTTCAGCAAAGAATCATTTTATTCGTGAAGCCATTCCTGCCTTGTTTGGACAACCGTCAATTTATCAAGTGGACATTCAACACCTCATTTTGGAAGCCAATGAAATGACGGCAGATGCGATTGCGTTTTCAGCATTGGCTATGAGAGAACGAAAAGATTATACCTCCGTAATTTTAGCTGAGCCAGAAAAATATATGTTTATTCACGGCGGATTAGATACGCTCGTTTCAACAGAAGATTTACAGAAAAGGATACCAGGAGTACCGGTCTATGTCATTCCGAATGCCGGACATATGTCCCATATTGAGGCAAAAGATGAAGTTATGGAAATAGTTGAGAAAAAGATTTTTTTAACCGAAAAAAATGACTAATTTAGACATGACAAAATAAGTCATGAAAAAAATCATCAAAGAAAGACTTCAGGAAAAGGGAATAAAGATCCATGAGATTGCCAAGCATTTGAGCATTGATGCAAGTCTTGTGAGTCGTATTTTGGCCAATAAAAGAAAGCCAACAGATGTACAAATCAAGAAATTATCCGAAATACTAGAGTTATCATACAGTGATCTCTTGACCTATTATGTTTCCGGTGAAGTCGTAAAACTCGTCAAAGATTACCCGCAATTAGCTCAAAATATATTGGTCATGGCTGAAGAGCGTGTTAGTTATTTATTGAGTGATCAGCGATTCGAAAACACCAACATATCCGAAAGTTTAAAGGAAAAATTATCCGAACTCAATGAATTGGCCACACGTTGGAAGCAGAGTAAACCACTCGATGCCATTCAATTAGAGAAATTGCAAGAATATTTCCAAACGTCCTACACCTATGAGTCTAATCGCATTGAAGGTAATACCCTGAGTCTGCAAGAAACGCATTTAGTTGTCAATGAAGGCATTACCATTGGAGGAAAAAGTGTGCGAGAGCATTTGGAAGCAATCAATCATGGCGAGGCAGTTTCTTTGCTTCATGATTTAGTTCGTCAAAACGTACCATTCAATGAATACCGTTTAAAACAAATTCACCAACTTGTTTTAAAAAGTATTGATCAACAAAATGCGGGCAGGTATCGAAACATTCAAGTGATGATTTCAGGAAGTCAGCATGTTCCGCCGGCTCCATATTTAATCGATAAACTCATGGAAGATTATTTTATCTACTATGAACAACATCGTACGTATTTGCATCCGGTCATATTAGCAGCCGAAATGCATGAACGCTTGGTGACGATTCACCCATTCGTTGATGGAAATGGTCGAACCGCTCGTTTGGTGATGAATTTTATTCTGTTACAAAATGGCTATACCATTGCCAATTTAAAAGGAAATCTCGAAAATCGTTTGGCGTATTATGCCGCCTTAGAAAAAGTACAATTGAATCACGATAGTGCTGATTTTCATTCACTCATTATTGAGCATGCGCTTGCGTCTTTGAAGGAGCATTTATTGTTGGCGGGGAATTAAAATTCTCTTTCCTTTGAATCCATCAGAATCGTTACTGGCCCATCATTCACGAGTAAAACGCTCATGTCTGCACCAAATTTCCCGCTCGCAATTTTGCCGGGAAACGTCGCTTGAAGTTGGGCAAGAACATAATCGTATAAAGGAATAGCCTGTTCGGGTCGAGCTGCACGAATGAAACTAGGACGATTGCCTTTTTTAGTTGAGGCATGCAAGGTAAATTGACTGACCACAAGTATCGAGCCCTTAACTTCTTGAATGTTCAAGTTCATTTTTCCATCCTCATCAGAGAATACGCGCATTTGACTCAACTTTTGGATGAGGTAATCAGCATCTGAGGTGTTGTCCTCGGTTTCAACTCCGAGTAGAATGAGAAAGCCATGGTCAATTTCACCAACACATTCATTTGAAATATGCACTGCCGCTTTGGAAACACGTTGGATGACCACTCTCATTAATAATCGCTTCTTCGGTGAGGGTCGCTGTCGTCTTCGTGCATCAACTGCAAATACGTATGGTAACGATGAGCCGCAATTTCTTCTTGTTCGACAGCATCTTTTACGGCACAATGTGGTTCATTGATGTGTTGACAATTATTGAAGCGACATTCACCCAAAAGATCCCGCATTTCAGGGAAATAATGCGCATAGTGTTCTTTCTCTAAATCGACGAGTCCAAAGGCACGAATTCCCGGTGTGTCGATGATAAATCCTCCTGAAGACAAGGCGTGCATTTCGGCAAAAGTGGTGGTGTGTTTCCCCTGTTCATGTGCAGTTGATATTTCCCCTGTTCGTAAATCTAGGCTTGCGTCTAAGGCATTTACTAAAGTTGTTTTTCCTACTCCGGAATTGCCTGAAATCATCACTTGATGCTCCTTAATTTCATCTCGAAGAAAAGCAACAGAAGATTCATCCCTCGCTGAAATAGGATAGCATGGATAGCCGGCTTTTTCATAGACATTTTTTAAGTAATGAAATTGCACATTTTCTTCATCTGAATAGAGGTCCACCTTGTTAAATAACAGAGTTGTTGGAATTCGAAAGGACTCTGCAGCCACTAAAAATCGATCGATAAACGCAATTTGTGTCACAGGTGATTTCAAAGTCACAACAAGGTAAGCGCGGTCGATATTCGCTGCCAAAATTTGCATCTGTTTGCTGAGATTGGTCGATTTTCGAACAATGTAATTGTGACGGTCTTGAATCGAACGAATCGTGTAGTATTCTTCGCGTCCTTGTACAACCTCTGCTTGATCGTCTAAGACGACACGGTCACCTGCTGCAATTGGATTTGTTGTTTTCAGTCCCTCGATACGCAGTTTCCCACGGATACTGGCTTGCACGACTTGTTGGTCCTCCAACAAGACTTGATACCATTTCCCCGTTGATTTTAAAACGATTCCGTTCATGTACGCAAAGTTAATCAATCAGCGAGAAGCACCACGCAAGAAAAAAAATTATACATTTGACGTATGCAAAAATATACCGCCTTTCTTTTCTTCATATTGGTTTTTTCTTCATTGTCCATTGCACAAGTGACTGAATCGATGAATGATACACTGATTGCAAATAGACCACAACAGGATCCGGAATACGTTGGTGGTTATGATGCTTTAGTTGATTACATTACGAAGAATTTAGAGGGTGTTTCAAATCCCAAAAAGAAAAAATCAGTTCCCCAAGAGGATTTATTTGAAGGAGGAAGAGTGATTGTAAGGTTTATCATTGAAAAAGACGGAACGGTCAGCCATATTGTTTTGGAAGAGCGATTGCCTAAATGTGAGCCCTGTAATCGCGAGGCTGTTCGAATTGTAAAAAACATGCCAAAATGGAAACCTGCATTAAATGATGGACGAGCGGTTCGTACGTATGTGCGTTTACCAATTCGGTTCGAGGTAGATGAATAATATCTTTCGAGAAATCCTTCTTTTGTTAAAAAGAGTTGAAATGCATTAACTTTCAGGTCGATAAGAAAGTAGCAGTGGGGTCACTAAAATGTTGTGGCCAAATTTTGTTAGAATTGTGGAAGGGTAGCGTTAATAACGAATAACTTTTGTTTAAGAAAAACACGTGTCTGAATTGACACTTTTTGGAATAGTGCGTTCATGATGAGCGCTTTTTTAAGAAAGAAAAGTTTGAAATCAATCAGTTTTGACTTTTTATGAAGATAAGATTACTTTTCTTATGTGCCTTTAGCATTATTTTCCAAATCGGATTTACCCAAGTGGAAAATACAAATGTTGATACATCATCATACATTCATTGGGTAATTGAAGCTGAATATCCTGGAGGATACGATGAAATGAAGAATTATTTAGAAGAAAATAAAAGAATAAAAAGCATTCCAAGGACCCAAATAGAATATACAAAAGAGGAAATTCAAAGAGGACAGAAAGTCATTATTCGTTTTGATGTTGATACAAACGGCTTCATTTCAAATGTTGTATTAGAAAAGGGAATATCCAATTGCGAACTTTGTAATCAAGAAGCGTTGCGTTTGGTTGAAAACATGCCAAATTGGATTCCTTCTCAATTACTTGGAAAGCCACTAATGTCTTGTGTTCGTTTACCGATTTTATTCGAGTTAGAACCGATAGAATTCAGTTGTGAAACGATTTGTGGAACGGAAGCAGAATTTGTAGGTGGTCCTGAAGCGTTAAAAAAGTACATTCAAAAAAATATAAGCATTGGTCTACAGCATAAAAAAAGAAAATCCTTGAAACAAAATGAAATGTTGGAAGGGGGTCTTGTGATTGTTCGTTTTACTATTGAAGCGGATGGTCAAGTTTCGAATGTATGGCTGGAACAAAGTCTACCGCATTGCGAACCGTGTAACCAAGAATCAATTCGATTGATTTTAGCCATGCCAAAATGGATCCCAGCAACAATGAATGGTAAATTTGAACGAGCAGATGTTCGAATACCTATATGGTTTGAATAAAAAAAGGAATGAAAAATTGCCTAAATATAACTTTGTTGATTTGGCTTTTCTGCAGTACGAAAAGTCTTAGTGCTCAAGTGATTCAACAGCATGCCGATTCGTTGAACAGTGTTTTTTATGACATCGAGCCCGAATTTCCGGGAGGACGAGATGGTTTATTGAAATTCATTCGCAGTAATTTTATCCCACCTGCTGGAATGTTGGAATTAAATCAATCTGGCCAGGTAATTGTCCGATTTATTGTGGAAGTGGATGGCAGTGTAACTCATCCAGTGATTGAGAAATCATTTAAAGAATGTCCAGCGTGTGACCTCGAAGCATTGAGATTGGTGAAGGTCATGCCAAAATGGAAACCCGTAATTGAGAAGAACAAAGCCATTCGATCCTACATGAGGTTACCGATTAATTTCCAAAATCAATAGTTCAAATCAACATTTCAAGCGCTATTAAATTTCCCTACCTTTGAACCATGAAACAATTTGGACTCATCGGCAAGCACCTTTCACACTCTTTTTCACCAGCATTTTTTGCGGATTTTTTTGAAAAACAAGGAATTGATGCACATTACGCGACCTATGAACTCCAAGAAATCTCGGATTTCCCCCAATTATTAACGGATCATTCTTTTAACGGATTGAATGTTACGATTCCTTATAAAACGGAGATCATTCCTTTTTTAGACGAATTGGACCCACTCGCGGAAGAAATTCAAGCGGTGAATGTTGTTTCCTTCGAAAATGGGAAAGCGAAAGGCTACAATACGGATGTTTTTGGATTTCAACAAAGTATCAAACCATTTTTAACATTTCATCACGAACGAGCCTTGATTTTTGGAACGGGCGGTGCTTCGAAAGCAGTAGGCTATGTGTTTAAATCACTTGGAATCGATGTGATTTATGTCTCACAAAAACCATCTAGTTTGAGCAATCATTTCACCTATGCGGATGTTAATCAACACATGATTTCAGCTTGTAAAGTCATTGTCAATTGCACGCCACTAGGAATGCACCCTCAATTGGACGCCTATCCTCAAATGCCCTTTGATGCCCTTAGCGAAGAACACTTACTCATCGATTTGATTTATAATCCGTCGGAAACCTTGTTCATGAAACAAGGTAGAGCACATGGAGCTACAGCGATGAATGGTTTATCCATGTTACAACATCAAGCGTTGAAAAGCTGGGAAATTTGGAATACCCCGCGTTAAGCCGCAGGGTCGTTTCCATTATTTCCGATACTGTACCAATCAATTTTTCTTGAGAAGTACATAATCAATGCCAAGATGACGAATACCCCAATACTTCCAATCAATAGTGCGAAATCTTCTAACTGAATGATGACAAAGATGAAGATGTAAAGGATGCTCAATAATCCAGCAATAAAACCAGTTAATTTCGTTGATTTTAAAATGGCTTTGACATAACCTGATATTAA
>JBJTMU010000107.1:0-17235 GCA_046070685.1 Flavobacteriales bacterium
AAATCAAGGGGCTTTGCCTTTGTCGAGATGGCAAACCGAGATGAAGCCATGAATGCCATTAACGCCTTAAATGGTCACATGATCAATGGGCGTGATATCGCAAAAAAGAAATCGAACCTGCTCCATTTTTTGAAAAATGCCGGTGAAAAATTAAACAAAGGTGGACAAATCATCTGTGATTCCTCCGATGTCAAATACCTTTACGAAGATGAAGATGGTTCGTACTGGATGGACCTTAATTCTGAGTATTACGGAAACTTTAAGTTTCAAATGCACTATAAAAAAATAAGTGGTCCAGAATTTCCTTGGTTATATGTCGATTATGACACCTTGCATGATGTCGCAAGTCAAGCTGGATTCAAATGCCAACGTGTATTCGATTTAGATTCACATTTCCTCGCTCAATTAACCAAAATTTGATTTCGTTTAACAATGAAAATCACTTTCAGCATCTGCCTTTTATTGCTAGTCGTACTCAATGCTTGTGGCTATTCGAACGAACAATTAAGTGCGTTTGATCAACGAATTGAAAAATACCTTTCCAAACACAATTCCTTACACATGGAGCGTTCAGAAAGTGGACTTTACACAGAATTATTGACTGAAGGAACGGGAAGAGAAATTCATTTAACCGACAGCATTGGAGTGACCTATACCGGAACACTGCTTTCAGGTAAAAAATTCGACGAACAGAAAAAAGTCATTTACCTACCACTAAGAGGTGTCATTGATGGATGGAAAGAAGCCCTACTTGGACAAAAACAGGGTGTAGCAATACGAATGATAGTCCCACCACAATTGGGATATGGTGCTGGCGGAATGGATAAAGTTCCAGAAAATGCCGCGTTGTATTTCGAATTAAAGGTAGAAGATGTGAAATAAATGGCGATTTACTTGTCATTATCGCCACATTGATTAATTTTGACCACGCAAAAATAGAAGTAGTCTTATGAGTGTTTTAGTAAATAAAAATTCCAGAGTCATCGTTCAAGGTTTTACAGGAAGTGAAGGAACTTTTCATGCAAGCCAGATGATCGAATACGGTACAAATGTAGTTGGTGGTGTAACACCAGGAAAAGGTGGTAGCACGCATTTGGATCGTCCAGTATTTAATACAGTAGCTGATGCTGTTTCAAGCACACAAGCGGATACTTCCCTTATTTTCGTTCCACCAGCATTTGCTGCTGATGCGATCATGGAAGCTGCGGAAGCTGGAATCAAAGTCATCGTATGTATCACGGAAGGAATTCCAGTGAATGATATGGTGAAAGCGAAAGAATACATCAAAGGATTCAATACCCGATTAATCGGACCAAATTGCCCAGGTGTCATTACGGCTGGAGAAGCAAAAGTTGGTATCATGCCTGGATTTGTTTTCAAACAAGGAAAAATTGGTATCGTTTCTAAATCAGGAACCTTAACTTATGAAGCTGCTGACCAAGTGGCAAAAGCTGGAATGGGTATTACCACAGCAATCGGTATCGGAGGAGATCCAATCATTGGAACAACAACACGCGAAGCCGTTGAATTATTAATGAACGATCCTGAAACAGAAGGAATTGTCATGATTGGTGAAATTGGTGGAAACCTTGAAGCAATTGCTGCGAAATGGATCAAAGAAAATGGAACAAAACCAGTAGTTGGATTCATCGCTGGTGAAACAGCTCCTAAAGGTAGAACCATGGGACATGCTGGTGCCATTGTTGGTGGAAGCGATGATACGGCTGAAGCGAAAAAACGCATCATGCGCGAATGCGGAATCCATGTTGTAGATTCTCCTGCTCAAATCGGAGCGAAAATGGCTGAAGTAATGGGAAATAAATAAAATTCCATTTTTTGAATATATTTAAAGCGCCTTTTGGCGCTTTTTTTTTAACTCCTATTTTTTGATTCATGGAACAAGGAACTTTAATACCGAAACAACTTCGCAAATTCGAAAATCTGCATATTGTATTTTGGATTTTTAAAGACATGAGTTGGAGCATGGGATGGAAAGAACTTGGTTTATTTATGATCCTCCCAACACTTTCACTTGCCATTTATCTCACGTATAAATTCAAGAAGGATCAAACAGAATGGTATCATAATCTAGCCGTTATCTGCTGGATTCTTGCCAATAGCTATTGGATGATCTCAGAATTCTTTTATTTCGACAATAAACAGGTTTTTGGAACAATGACGGGCGTACAACTTTCGATCATTCCTTTTGGAATTGGGATACTCATCCTCTCCTACTTTTATTTGTTTCTACAAAAAAGAAACAATTAATTCCAGAAATCCCATGTCAAACCAATTTTAATCTGCATGCTTGGAAAAGCATAATGAGAAACGAATGCCGTCGTTGACGGGGTCCAAAATCGACCGATATTGTCAATTCGCACAAAGAAACGGAATGTTTCGACCTCTAAGGCCGTTGTGAAAGCTACATTGACAAACGAATTCATATATAAACTAGACGTCTGAGTTAAATCAAACACACCCATTTGAGGAATGAAATTCAATTGTTTAAATGGACTAAAATGCTGAACATCCGCTGCAAATAACATGTGTAATTTCTTCGCCTTGAATACACCGCCTTTCCATTGTACTCGAACTGAACTTTGCTGCTCCGGTTGAAAATTTAATCCCGACGAAAAATGAGTCCACTGATACGCTGGTTTGATTTGCAATCCTTTATAGGTCCAAGCAACTGTTGCTCGTAATGATTGACCTACTCCTGTGCTTGCCGCCAAATCATTCCTCCAACTTTCAGCCTGTTGGTCAAAAATATATACTTTTCGAAATTGCAGCAATTGATAAGCAAAAGTGAATTCGAAAGCCTTGAAACTTTTTGAAGCAAGAGCTTTAAATGATTGATTCCATTGTTTTTCCAATGAATTCAACTGATATTGCACATTGTTACTTTGGTAATTACGCTGCATCAATTCCGGTAAGGATGAACTTAGTTGGTGCTGTAGGTTCAATTGCAAGAAAGTGAATGGAATCAATACAGTTGTTTGAGCGGTGATTCCTCTTCCTGCACCAGCAATATTGAGCGCATTTCGATGCGTTAATTTGAATTGATTGCTTCGATAAGAAAACTCATTTTTCCACCATAGTTCAGCTGTGTCGCGGTAACTTTGTTGATCATGCCATTGACGCAGGTGATAACCTAATGTACTTTGAAGTTGAACTGCGGAAACATCTAAAAAGACACCTGCATCGTTGGATAAAGATCGTTCGTGAAAACGATCCTGAGTTGAATCGCTATTCCAATAGACATTGCTGTACTGTTGTGTTAAATCTCCAACTTCTTGGTAGTCTCTTTTATACTCATAAAACGCATGGCGTGTCAACAATCCAAATCCAATGGTTGAATCTTGATTGAAATCAAAACGTTGCTGGAAACGAAGAGCAGACAAGGATTGCATCGAATGTGCATTTTCCTTTCTCACGGTTTGTAAGTCCAATGCGATTCCAGATATTGGAATGGAATCGAAAAGTCCATTCGACCACGATCGATCTATTGCTTCCTTTGAAAAGCGCAAATCCATGCTGTATTGCTTTCCTGTTCTAAGTAGTTCACCATTAAATTGCTGAAAGGAGAAAGCATCATTTCTCAGAAAACCATTCCCTTTTGTTTTGTCAAACGATAAGTTGAGCAATAATCCATGACGAAAAGCCTCTTGAAAATCAACTTTTAAGCGTTGAGCTCCCTGCGCACCAAAAGCATAAGAGAATCCCAAATGCGGCAAAGCTGAAAAGCGCAATGCTTGATTTTTATCAGAAAAAGAATGTAACGTACTTCCGTTCGAGGCATAAAGTTGAAACGGAGATAACAAGGTTGCATTGGGAGAAATGAAAAAAGTCGATTGAAAGGATTGGACAATATTTGAAAGTGTGTCGAACGTTCCACCGGTGCGATGTGTACTCTTTACCGTATCAATCTCTTTTTGAAAGACAGTTTGTCCGAAGGAAACCTTCGAAACCAGCAACAGCAACATGAAAAGGAAGCCTTTCTTCATAAAAGCAAACATAACAAAAAAAGGGGCTCGAGGCCCCTTAACAATTGGATATTTGTGCAATTACAATTTGTTCACACGCACTTGCAAACCTGATTTCAAGTTTCCAGCTTTGTTGCTGTGAATGATGTTTCTTTTTGCTAATTTATCTAACATCGCCACAACTTTCGGTAACATTGCTTCTGCTTCTGTACGAACTTTCGTCTCACGTAATTTACGTAATGCGTTACGAGTTGTTTTGTGTTGGTACTTGTTCAATACACGTTTTGCGTCGTTTGAACGAATACGCTTGATAGATGATTTATGGTTTGCCATAACTTAATTGTTTATTAAAAACGTTCTAAATACTTTTCAATCCTTCGCAGCCCATAGGAGAATCGAACTCCTGTTTCCAGGATGAAAACCTGGCGTCCTAACCACTAGACGAATGGGCCAAAAACTTGGCAGCCCATAGGAGAATCGAACTCCTGTTTCCAGGATGAAAACCTGGCGTCCTAACCACTAGACGAATGGGCCGTAAATTAGATTATCCTAATTTTTGGGATTGCAAATATAGTCAGAAATTCTTGAAGCGCAAGGAGTCAATCAGTTTTTTTTAATTATTTTCTGTATCCTCGTGTTTCATTTTAAATCCTAGACGTTTTGCTGTCTGTAATTTCAGACTTTCACCCATCAATTGAATTTGCGCAACAGAGATTTCACTTAAATATTCAAATGGAGGGATAAACAAGTCAAATTCAAGTGCATGCGCAAACGAAAGCTGAACAATCAAACGAATCGCATCATCACTCAAGACCATGTTTTGCGGGTCTCTGAACATAAAGCCAAGGGTCCCTTTTCCCTCGATTAAAAAATGCTGTTCATGATTTAAAAAAAGGCGACCAATGAGGTATCCGGCATCATCCATTCGATTTTGTAAGAAGGATTCAGCCAAGAAATTAAAAATATGAATCGTTGAAAAATAACCATTATTCTGGTTTTGCTTGAAGTAAGCTGTCCCCCATAATGGATTATGATCCGGCAAACGAAAGACATTCTGATGCAAATTAAAAACCAATACATCACTTCCAACATAGGCATGGATTTCAAACTTCCCTTTATCCTGATAACTTAAGCGAATACGCGGATCTGTAATGGATTTTTTCAACTCATCAATTTCCGACTTTATCACCGTCTTTAATTTTTCAAAAACCTTTTCACTGTCGTCTGCAATGTCTTGTTTTAATGCGGATTTATGAAGAAGTAAATCCACTAATTGCGCACGATTTTGTTCGATTGGATCTTTTGCCATTTGATTGCTATTTTTTCCAAAATTAACACTTAATGGCATCATTTTTGAAGATTGTCTGCAGGAAAATTTAGGTTGTTTCCAAAAAAATACCGATATTTGAATTTATTCGTGTTACCTTTCATTCAGTAGAACGTTAAGAAGATGATGAAAAAGACCATTTGGTTTATTGTGAATCCCATTTCAGGAGTGCGTCGAAAAGACGATATTCCCGGATTGATTCATGCCCATTTGGATCACAGCATCTTTGATTATGAAATCCGCTATACAACGCACAAAGGACACGCAATTGATCTTGCTCTGGAGGCTGTTCAACAACATGTTGAAGTGGTTTGTGCCGTTGGAGGTGATGGTTCTGTGCACGAAGTTGGAACAGCGTTAATTGGTTCTCAAACTCGTTTAGCTGTTTTACCTATTGGTTCTGGAAACGGACTAGCAAGACACATGCTCATCCCAAGAGATGTGAGAAAAGCCATTGAATGCATCAATCAATTGAACGATATTCAAATGGACACTGTTCTTGTCAATGACAAACCTTTTTTAGGTGTTGGTGGCTACGGACTAGATGCAGTCATCGCGAAAAAATTTGATGAGGATAAAAAACGTGGATTTTTAACGTATGTCAAACACGTGTTTAAGGAATTCTTTAAATACAATCCGATGAATATTTCCATTGACACAAACGGACAAGTGAAAAAAATGCCTGTTGTACTATGTACAATCGCCAATACTTCTGAGTTCGGGAATGGATTTGTTGTTTCACCGAAGTCAGATGCGACAGATGGTAAAATTGAGCTTTTCATCTTAAAACCATTTTCGGTTTGGGGAATTCCTCGTATTATCTATCAATTCTTCACAAAAAGATCTGATAAATCTGCTTATGCAGAGGTTATCTCATTCGAAAAAGCGAAAATTTCTTTATCCAAAGGAATTGCACATTATGACGGAGAGCCCGTTGCTGTGCGCAAAGAATTAAATGTGCAAGTCGTACCTAAAAGTCTGCACATTCTCGTAGGAAAAAAATAACATGCAAACAATTGAATTTGATTTAGTGTACCTCCTTGGAAAATTGGAGACACTCGACCCTAATACCCAACCAAATTGGGGACAAATGTCCGCGCAACGAATGGTTGAACACTTATGCGACGCATTATACATGTCTTGTGGACAAGGAGAATTTACGATGGCAGTCCCAGAGGAAATGATTGGAAAAATGCAAGAGTTTTTAGTTTCAGATAAACCCATGAAACAAAATATTCAAGTTTCCTTTGCTCCAGCCGACGCACAATTAAGAAATGAAAACATGGAATTCGCACTAGATGAATTCGCTACGGCATTCGTTGACTTTATGGAGCATTACGATGAAAATCCAACGGCAACGGCATTACATCCATATTATGGTGTGCTTGATTTCGAAAAATGGAACCTGTTACACACCAAACACTTTACACATCACTTCCAACAATTCGGATTAATTGACTAAAGTTTTACTTTTATCGATCCTGATTGGCGTTTCCATTGGAACCATTACCTATTTGTATAATCGTCAAAATGGTCACCGTGGTTTCTCTCAATGGTATTTGAGTGTCATGGCTTTTTTTGCGCTTGCCTTCTTAATTCTGAAGTATTTAGTTTGATTTACGCTTCGTGAATGGAATAAATCGAGGTGTGGACGCTTGATATTCTTTGTAAGCCGGGTATTTTCCAGCGGATAACTCCTCCGAGAAATCCGAACTACCCTTGAATAAAATTATCAGGAGAATACAACCTCCAATTGACCAGTTGATCCACTCGCCTGTCGCATGTACACTGAATAAATAAAACACAACCCAAATTGTTTGTTCCATGGCATAGTTTGGATGACGAACAATCGACCACAATCCACTTGAAACAAATCCGTTACTATATTCTCCCAAATCTTCACCAGCCTTCATTCGACGGTGTTTTTCTTGCTGAAAGTTATATTGTTGTTGATCCGCTGTATATTCGATGATGACACAAGTCACATAAATGATCGCTAATAAATAATCTACCCAATTCAATTCAGGATTCGCCCCGTCACTTAGAGAAGTTAAAATAGGAAGGGTAAATAGGAAAATCAAAATGTTTTGATAGGCACTAATAAAGAACAGATTAAACAGCATCCAAACGAAACGATTATTGAATCCCGGACGACTACGCAATGCTTCCCAGCGGTAATCCTCCTCACCTGCCCAAAATTTCCACTGATACGCCCCACGTCGAGCAAAATTGTAGGTCAAACGAACTCCCCAAATGGTCACAAGTATGGACATCAACACCATACGAGGCTCCATGTTTCCCATAATGGTCATGTGCCAGACATAATAAATGGGAACCACACTCCAAAGTTTATCGACTTGTGAATTGTTTCGACTCCATTCTCCAACTAGAAAACAGTAAGAAATGACCGCTCCTACGGAGAACATCATTTGGTATAAAATGGCATCCTGAACATCGTTTGGATTCAATCCATAAGAGATGCACACATACGGAACAACAATTACCGTGAAAATCAAAAGTAGAATAGTAATAAGCATGGTTGGTTTAGTTTAGTTTAGTTTAAATTGAATACCCAGCTACCTCGGCAGAAACAGCGGAAAACGTTCCATTGGCATGAGCAACTAGCTCTTTATGCTGATTAAACACATCCGCCTGCATAAAAATAAGTTTATTTCCCTTTTTCAAGCATTTTGAATAAGCAAATAGTTGATCTGATTTTTTCACTCCTGCTAAAAACTGTATCGATAAATCAACAGTTGACACCACTTTTTGTTCGTCCGACACCAAGGAAAGTGCACCAACACCGAGTGTGGCATCGAGCAAACTTGCGATACATCCCCCATGCGCGTGCATTGGAGTGGCTAAATGTTTTTCAAGAACCTGTAAGCGATAAGCCACAACTCCTGGCTCTAGAATTTCAAAGGACATTCCTAACCACTTGCCAAAGTGGTTTTGTTCGATGTATGCTTCAATGATACTCATGCTATGCTTTTGCAAAGGAAAGTTGTGCTTTTTCAAATGCGACACACATGGCTGCATTGACGTCAAAATATACGGACGAAAAATCAGGGGTTTTCACCCAAGCACGTACTTTCACTTGCATTCCAGCATCGGTAATTTGATCCAAACCGATCACCATTGGATTTTTGGTTTGTATTCTTGCTTCTGAATTCAACACACTTGAAATCGTTTCCTTCGCCTGTTCAAAAGAAACCTCATGAGCAATCGTATAAGTCCATTCAACTCGACGAAGTTTCTCCTTTGTGAAATTGGTAATATTACCATTGGCAAGAGGTCCATTCGGGAAAATCACTACCTTATTATCTGCTGTTGTTAAATAGGTATTGAAAATTTGAATTTCACTTACCCTACCCTGTTCACCTTGTGCTTTGATTTCATCACCAAGTTTAAAGGGCTTCAATACCAAAATCATGATTCCACCTGCGAAGTTAGACAAGGTGCCCGAAATGGCCATACCTACAGCAATTCCAGCAGCACCAATCAAGGTTAAAAAAGAAGTCATCGGAATTCCCAATTGGGTAATTGCACTGATGACTACCATGATTTTCAATGCCATGGAAAGAAAACTTCCTAAAAAGGAAATCAATCCAGCATCTGTTTCACTCTTTTTTAGGATACGCGTAATAAAACGAGTCAGGACACCTGTCAACCAGAATCCCGCAACCGTAATCACAATTGCTAAAACAATATTGGACAACAATGAAAACAACACACCATTCAATTCGTGCTGTTTCATCCCAAATAAATTTTCGATAAAATCTAACATAATACGTTTGTAATTTCAACAAAAATATAAATACTTGGCACAAAGAACTGAATTAGGTGTAAGATTCATTTGTAATTTCATCAGCTCAAGCTAGGAAGGTAATTTCCAAGCGACAAAATACACCTGCATAAAGAGGAATGCTTAACTTCGCTACATGAAGCACGAAGACTACATGCAACGCTGTTTGGATCTCGCTCAACTTGGATCGAGTTGGGTAGCTCCAAATCCAATGGTTGGCTGTGTAATTGTCAAAGATGGTAAAATAATTGGCGAAGGTTACCATCAACATTATGGACAAGCGCATGCTGAAGTGAATGCCATTGCTTCGGTGAAAGACAAAAGTTTCATCGAAGGTGCAACTGTTTATGTCAACCTTGAACCGTGTTCACACCATGGAAAAACGCCACCTTGTTCTGACTTATTAGTTCAGTCAAAAGTTGCGAAAGTCATCATTGGCTGTCGGGATAGTAACAAATTGGTATCAGGCAAGGGGATTGAAAAACTAAAACGTGCCGGCATTGAAGTGGAGGAAGGCATGCTCGAAGATCAGTGTCGCCTTTTAAATAAACGCTTTTTTAATTTCCATGAAAAAGGACGTCCATACGTCATTTTAAAATGGGCGCAGACCAAAGATGGTTATTTGGATCGCATTCGCTCGAACGATGAAAAAGGGATCAATTGGATTTCATGCGAAGAAACCAAGTCTTTGGTTCATAAATGGCGTAGTCAAGAACAAGGAATCTTAGTGGGTAAACATACGGCTATGAACGATAATCCGTCATTAACGGTGAGAGAATTTTCAGGCAGGAATCCCATTCGCATTTTAATTGATAGTCAATTACAAGTGCAAGAAAACATCAACTTGTATTCAGCAGATGCACCAACGATTATTTTCAATCGCATCAAGGATGAAAAAAAGGACAATATCGAATGGGTGAAAATTAAAGAAACATCGACCAAAACAATTTTAGAAGAATTATATAAAAGAAACATCAGCTCAATCATGGTAGAAGGCGGAAGTCGTACTTTACAATATTTCATCATTGATAATGTTTGGGATGAAGCTTATGTCATTGTTGGCGACGTGTATTTTCAGGAAGGAGTAAAAGCCCCCTTATTAAATCGAGTGCCATCGCATTCTCATCCATTTGGAACTGATACCATTTATTATTTCAAACGCAGATAATGGAACTCCTTTTCGCAATTATTTTCTCCAGTTTCATTTTTGTTTTATTCAAACTTTTTCCAAAGTTCAACATCGATACGTTCCAAGCGATTGTCGTCAATTATTTTGTTGCATTTTGCTGTGGAGCGATATTCTTCCCATTCAACTGGAATACACTGGTCCAAATTGAAATGCATTGGTTCGTCTTTACCATTACTGCTGCCGCACTTTTTATTGGCTTGTTCTTATTAATGGGACTGAGTGCACAAAGAAATGGACTTTCTAGTACATCGGTTGCTGTAAAAATGAGCATGGCGCTTTCTGTTTTAGGAATGATGCTGTTCTATGCTGAAGCCATTCAATGGATGAAAATTACAGGCATCATTTTGGCCATTGTTGGGGTAATCGGAATGACGCTGGAATCGACCGATAAAAAAGAAAAAGTATCCTCTTCTTGGATGTTGCTCATTTTGTTTCTCGGAAGTGGACTTTTAGATTTTTTGCTGAATTACATTCAACATCATGTACTTCAACACAACGAGACTGCCTTTTTCACAGCTGTTGCATTCGGATTGGCAGGTCTGATTGGAATGAGCATTGGTGTTATTCGATTGGCACAGAAAAAATTAACACCATCCTTCAGAAATCTTTTTGCAGGTATTATTTTAGGTATTCCGAACTACTTTTCCATTTACTTTTTGATGAAAGCGTACCATGTGTTAAAATGGAGTAATAGCAGTATTCTAGCCGTGATTAACGTGAGTATTGTCATCATCGCCTCATTAATCGGTTTCTTTTTCTTCCAAGAAAAGTGGAATCGAATCAAAGTGATCGGACTGATTTCATCACTCATTTCTATTTTATTTATTTATCTTTCCGTATGATTTCAAAGGTTTTAAAAGCGTTTCTTTTCGTATCGCTGTTTCACGTAGTCGCATGGAGTCAATCTACCTATCAATTAGCCGTGTTGAAATACAATGGAGGTGGTGATTATTATGCCAATCCTACCGCACTTCCCAATTTGATTCAATTTTGTAATCAGAATTTAGGAACGAGTATTTCGAAAGATGTACCATATGTTGAGGTGGGAAGTAAGGATATTTATCGCTATCCATTTATCCATATGACCGGACACGGGAATGTTGTGTTTTCCAAAACAGAATCTGAAAATTTAAGAAACTATTTGTTGGCGGGAGGTTTCTTGCACATCGATGACAATTACGGAATGGATGAATTCATTCGCGTGGAATTAAAGAAAATCTTCCCTTCAAATGAATTAGTTGAACTACCTAATAATCACCCGATTTACAATCAGAAATTTAAACTAAATGGATTGCCGAAAATTCACGAGCACGACGGAAAACGTCCACAAGCATTTGGTATCGTAATAGATGGAAGACTTGTATGCTTATATACTTACGAAACGGATTTAAGTGATGGATGGGAAGACCCTCAGGTTCATAACGATACACCAGAAAAAAGAAAACAAGCTTTACAAATGGGGGCGAATATTCTCACCTACGTATTCATGAACTAGGCTAAAACAACCTATGAAAAACCTATTCCTACTTACCTTATTGCTCGGAGCATTTTCTTCTAAAGCGCAACTAGACCCCTTCCTTGGTATTTATCCAATCGGACAATGTGACTTCACCAGTAATTGTTCGTTTGTTGTCATTCCGGATTCATTAACAAACATTTGGGAAAGAGGTCAGTCTGAGAAAACCATTTTGACGCACACCGGTCCAGTCATGATCACCGACAGCGTGAATAATTATCCTATGGGGACAAATGCCGCATTTGAGATCCATTGGCCTGCATGGAATTATTACCCGATGAGCTTTATCATGAGTTTTCATCACTCCATGGATTCAGATAGCTTAATGGATGGAGGAATCATTGAAGTTTCCCGAGACCATGGTACAACATGGACAAACATCATAGAAGACCAGACAAATATGTTGTTTCTTCAAAATCATTTATACACGTCGACAGACACGTTATTCACGGGCGAAAAAGGATTTTCAGGTTCCTTTACAAACCGCTATACCGAGATTGAATGGGTTTGGATGTTACCGTTAAAGGATATGCCTGAAGACACGATGTATTATCGTTTTCGCTTCATTAGCGACAGTATTGAAAACAACCGTGAAGGATGGATGATTTCAGATATTCAATTTTCATACGCCGACCTTGGTTCAGGAATAGAAGAATTGAGCTTATTTGATTTGTCCGTGAGTCCTAACCCTAGCAACGGGTTCTTTGAAGTACAATCTAAATTTGAAGTAAAAAAGGCCGTTATAAGTGATTTAAATGGCAACATCATAACATCGGAACTTACAAACACAAAAAAAGCCCTGAATTACTCAGGACTTTCTAAAGGCGTTTACTTTCTTCAACTTCAATCCAACTCGAATCTATGGAGTCAAAGAAAGAAAATTATTATCGATTAATGTTGGTGTCCATCATGATCGTGATTTTCGGCTGACGGCGCTTGAATATCAACCATTTCGATTTCAAAAACTAAATCTGCATAAGGAGGAATTGCTCCTGGACGTCCACTTTTGCCGTATGCCTTGTAATAAGGGATGTAAATCGTGATTTTACCCCCTTTACCAATCATTGCAATACCTTCTTCAAAACCAGGAATCATACGCTGATCGATATAATTGAAATCCAAAGTTTGATTTCGATCTCTCGATGAATCAAATTTCTTTCCATCCGCACGGAAGGTACCTGTGTAATGCAAGGAGACTTTCGAGCCTTTTACAACTCTATCTTTCGACCCTGGATTTTCAATCACATACACCAAACCTGTATTCGTTATTTTGGCTTTTTTATTGACTTTTTTAACTTCCTCAAACATATAATTTTTGTACTCATCTTCTGACATTGCTTCGATTTTAGCAAAGGCTTCTTTTTGCTTGAGCGCTTGCGCTTGCTGTTGACCATACACTTGATCAAACGCAGTTTGCGCGTCCCAAGCGAGGGCTTTTTTTCCAACGCGCAAAATGCTCACTTTAAACATTTGATCGCCTTGCTGAATTGAATCAACCACTGCTTGTCCCGATACCACATGTCCAAAAACTGAATGTTTCCCATCCAACCATGGAGTTGCCTTGTGCGTAATAAAGAACTGACTTCCATTGGTTCCAGGTCCAGAATTAGCCATGGACAAAATTCCAGGTCCAGTATGCTTTAGCGATTCATCGAACTCATCATTGAATTTATATCCAGGATCTCCCATTCCATTACCAAGCGGACATCCTCCTTGAATCATGAAATCTTTGATGACACGATGAAAGGTAAGTCCGTCATAGTATGGCTTACTAATCACCACACTATCCACTTTTAATTTACCCTCTACCAAACCAACAAAATTCGCAACAGTCATTGGCGTTTTTTCATACGCTAACTGACAAATAATCTCACCACGTGTGGTATTAAAAACAGCGTAAATTCCATCCGTCAATTCAATTGGACTTTCCAATTTCTGCTGAGCAAATAAGCTTGCTACAGTCGTCAGGACAATCCCTAAACTTAAAACTACTTTTCTCATTTTATTTTTCAATTTCAATTAGTTCCACTTCAAATACCAAAGGCATGTAGGCTTTAATCGTTGGCGACGGTGAACTTGGTCCATACGCCAATTCTTGCGGAATATAAAAACGGTATTTCGACCCCACTTTCATTAACTGTACACCTTCTGTCCATCCTTTAATTACCTGATCTAAACCAAAAGTAATTGGCTCGCCACGATCCACAGAACTATCAAATACCACACCTTCTGGAGTAGTTCCGTGATAGTGCACTTTTACACGAGAAGCAGCCGTTGGATGTTCTCCTTTTCCTTCTTTCAGTACTTCATATTGCAAACCACTTGCTGTAACTTTTACTCCTTTTTTCTTTGCATTTTCAGCTAGAAAAGCCTCGCCTACCGCTTTGTACGCAATCGCATTTTTTTCTTCCTCCATTTGAGCAAGTTGTTGTTTTTGTTGGAAATAGTTATTTAAAATGGCATTTCCCGGATCTGAACACATAGGTGTTTGTTTGGTCATTCCATCCTGAAGACCTTTCATTAGTAATTGAACATTTGCTTCGCTGAAATTTTTTGAAACACTTTCCGCTATATTCAATCCAATTAAATAACTAACAGAATCCACTTTTGACAATTGTGCCTGTACGCTTCCTCCAAAAATCAGTAAGGCAATCATTATTTTTTTCTTCATTTTTATGTATTTATTAATTACGGGTATCAATTCCCCAAAGCATTTTATTTCGAATAGTATCTAAGAAATTATTATCTTCAAATTTAACAACATTAATCATAAATTCAGCCTTTGTCACAATGACATCTTCTCCTTGTTTGATTTGCTTCGAAACACCATCTAAACTCAATAAATAACTTCTGTCGCGACCTTCTATACTCAAAGAAATAGGCATGTGATCTGGCACCACTACCGGACGCACATTTAGATTATGCGGAGCGATTGGTGTCAGTATATGAACTTGACAACCAGGCGTTATGATAGGCCCACCGCAACTTAAGCTATAAGCAGTAGATCCAGTTGGAGTTGCAACAATTAATCCATCTGCCCAATACGAATTCAAGAATTTTTTATCTAAATAGGCATGAACAGTCACCATGGTAGATGTGTCTTTTTTCTGTAGGGTTAATTCATTCAAAGCGAAATTATCTTCTCCAAACAGATCACTCGTGGTGGTCACGCGCAATAAAGAACGACGTTGAAATTCAAATTGTCGATCTCTAACTTGGGCTAGTTTATCGTAAATATGGTCTTTCGAAATATTGGAAAGAAATCCTAATCTGCCGGTATTGATGCCCATAATTGGGACACCAGAGTTTCGAATATAGGATACTGCTTTCAGGAATGTACCATCACCTCCAAGGCTGATGAGTAAATCCACCCCACTTTGAAGGTCTTTATAGTGATTGTATGACTCATAACTCGAGGAAACTCCCGCTTTCGTCACTAATTGTTCCTTTAAATCCTCTTCAAGAATTGCTTTCCATCCGAATTCATCGATCAGCTTTAACACTTCGACAAAAAACGCGCTTGTTTGCTTCGTAATTTTCTTCCCGTAGATGGCTACTCTCATGTTTACACTTTTAAATATTGCATGAGTGTATCGTATCTCCATTGTAAATCCTCATCACCATGTCCATCTTGAAACGATGCTTTTACTTGATAATCATAACGTTCAAAGGTTCGGATGATACTTGTCAAATCCAAGCTATTCACTTTGAGTGTCACATTTATTTTAGTTGAATCCTGTTGAGAAGTCATAAAGACACTTAAAATTCGAGCATTATTACTTTCAACAATTTGTGCAATTTGAGATAGAGAATAATCAATCGCGTTCATTTCCAGTACGATAATTCCTCCTAATTCCTTGATGCTTCCTGTATTCGCTAACAAAGTCATGACGTGATATACAGAACAACAGCCCAAATAATTTTCTTGTTGATCTAAGATGGGTATGACACTCAATTTAAACTCTGCCATTTTGGCGATGACATCGTACATGTGTGCTTGTCCAAAAACGAATGGACGCGGCAAATGTTGAAATAATTGATCAAGATTTTCATCCAAATTCAAATGATCCAAAATATCAGATTCTGAAACTACCCCAACAAAATTGCCATTTTTAAGCACGGGCAAATGAGAAACTTTGAATTCTTCCATCCAGCTCAAAGCCTTTTCCCCTGAATCTGTATGGATTAGAGGAGGTATTTCATCTGTAATTAAATCAATTGCTCTCATACGCGTCGCCAAAGTAGTAAAATCCTTTCAGAGTTCTTACTTTTGTGTGTCAAAATTTGTGCCATGTCAAGATTAAGTGTAAATATCAATAAAATTGCCACCTTGAGAAATGCTCGTGGTGGAGACATGCCGAATGTGGTGCAATTTGCCATCGATTGTGAACGATTTGGCGCCCAAGGAATCACCGTTCATCCACGTCCAGATGAAAGACACATCACCACTCAGGATACATACGACCTTGCGAAGGTGGTAAAAACCGAATACAATATTGAAGGTTATCCGGATGAACGATATTTAAAAATGATCGCGGATATACGTCCTGCTCAAGCCACATTAGTGCCCGATGGACCTGCTGTGTTAACATCGAACGCTGGATGGGACACGGAGAAAAACCAAGCATTTTTACGAGAAACGATTGAAGGAATTGCTTCCCTAGGCGTGAGAACCTCTGTATTTATCGAACCAAATAAACATTGGATCGAACTAGCTCGTAAGGCAGGTGCTGACCGAATTGAGTTATATACAGGTCCTTATGCTGAAGGATTTTATTCCGATCCACAAAAGGCCATCGCTTCGTATGTTGATGCGATTGATTTCGCTGTATCAATTGGATTAGAAATCAACGCAGGACACGATTTGAATCAAGATAATCTGCGCTTTTTTAAATCTGAAGTCGCACGATTAGATGAAGTTTCCATCGGCCATGCGTTAATTTCAGATGCACTTTACCTAGGAATTGAAAATACGATTCAACGGTATTTACACCTACTTCGCGACTAATTTATCTGCTGTATTGTTCGATGAGGATAAGGGAAATTGATTTTATACTCCCGAAACAAACGATCAATCTCAAATCTAATTTCAGATTTGTAATTATTTACATCCCAACTTTGATCCGCCCAAAAGATTAATTCTAATTCGAGTCCATTTTCGCCAAAATTTGCCAATCGAACCATAACAGGGTGATTTTTTTTGACTTTCGGATGTGCCATCGCCGCTTGCGTTAACAAGCGTTTGATCAATTCCGTATCTGCACCAAAATCTACCATTACGTTTATTGTAAAGCGAGTCAATTCTGAACCATGACTCCAATTTTCAATTTGCTCTTGGGTTAATCGTGTATTTGGAATGATTAACACATTACCTTCTCTTGTCTGAATTTGTGTTGTTCGAACATTAATTTTAAG
>JBJTMU010000108.1:0-21718 GCA_046070685.1 Flavobacteriales bacterium
GTCCAATCATCTCAGTTACACCGGACTCCGTTAATTTCTGCCAAGGTTCAACTGGATCAACTGTCGATTTAGTAGCTTCTTCGAACGCAACTGGAACCACTTACACGTGGGCAGCTAGCGTCGGTCCTCCCCCAACTGCAACAACAGAAACCTATACAGCTACGGTTGGAAACAATACAATTACCTATACAGTAACTGGAACAGATCCAGCGAATGGATGTTATTCTTCCGCTTCAGCGATTATTTATTTGCGTCCCGTTCCTAATGTGAATTTGGTATCTCAAAACACCACCGTTTGTTTAAATGGAAGCGCTGTATTAAATACGCAAGTAACGAATACACAAGGCACTCCAGTGAGTCAATACACCTTCGGCTGGACACCTGCAGCACCAAATACACAGATGATTACGTATTCACCTTCCGCTACTGGATATGTATATGTCGATGTGACGAGCCCATTTGGATGTACAAATACCGATTCATTAATGGTAACCATTGACAATACATTGACAAGTCCAACCTTAAGTTTGACTGCTAGTTCCAACTTAATGTGTAGCGATAATTTGAATCCAGTATTGTTAACAGCTACAACTGATGCAGTGGGTGCGAGTTATGCTTGGACACCAAACTTCATCAACCAAAATATTGATACTATTACGGTGAATCCACAAAACAGCATGAACTACAGTGTCACAGTGACTGATCAAAATGGATGTACGACAGCGGCGTCAACATCTGTAGTGATAAGTCCAGCTCCAGTTGCCGGATTCACATCGATCAATCTTCCGACCTTAGAAGTTGGATTCACGAACACGTCAACAAATGCGACGACTTATGCTTGGGACTTTGGTGATGGAATGTCAAGTACTTCGGCTAATCCAGTTCATGGGTATTTTACAAGTGGTACCTTTACCGTAACATTGATTGCAACGAATGCAGATGGATGTGACGACACAACAAGTACAACGATTCAAGCACAAACGACTGGTTTGGATGAGTTAGCACAATCGTTTGTAGTGTATCCGAATCCAACAAATGGTTTGCTAAACATTCGAAACACACAACAAATGAGTGGTTTCGTTAACATTTTATCTGCAACGGGAACAAATGTGTTCAGTACTTCTTTTTCAGGTTCAGATGTTCAACTTGACTTGAGTAACTTAACAAGAGGAATTTACTTCGTATTAATTAAGAATGACCTTGGACAACAATCCATGAACCGCATGATAAAACAATAAAAGTTTAGATTAAACAAGAAAGAGCCCTTCTTCAGTAATGGAGAAGGGTTTTTTAGTGCCAAACAAATGGATCTTCTCATGTGCAATCGCAAAAAAATAGATTTACAGCATCTCTATCTATCCTTTTTAATTTGACTAAATTTACCATTCAAAGCGAAAGTAGATGATCGAAGAAACGCATTTGAAGCATTATTTCCGCTAACCAAAGTTGTCAACAACATGCGCCTTAATAAATTCATCAGTGAAAGTGGTTTCTGCTCCAGACGTGAGGCGGATAAATTCATTGAGCGCGGATTGGTTTTTATCAATAAACGCAAAGCCACAATTGGTGATCAAGTCAAGTTGGGTGACAAGGTGCTTGTCAATGGCACCGAACTAGAGCCGAGGGAAGTGGAGGACATTGTATTTATTGCCTTGAACAAACCCGCTGGTATTACGTCCACGACAGAAGAAAGTACCCAGGACAACATCGTTCAATTTGTAAACCACAGCAAACGTATTTTTCCAGTAGGTCGCTTGGACAAAGATTCGCAAGGACTCATATTTTTAACAAACAATGGGGACATCATTAATAAAATTCTTCGCGCTGGAAACAATCACGAAAAGGAATACATTGTTACTGTAAATAAACCTTTAACGCCTGAAATGATTTCTGGAATGTCGAAAGGCGTTCCCATTCTTGGTGTTCACACGAAGAAATGCAGGGTCGAACAAGAAGCATCAAATGTTTTTCGAATCACATTGATTCAAGGACTGAACCGTCAAATTCGACGCATGTGTGAGCATTTTGGTTACGAAGTTACGAAGTTGGAACGTGTCCGAATCATGAACATTGGACTGAAAGGATTGCCATTAGGTGAATGGCGCGATTTAACGGATGAAGAAATGGATCAACTCCACCGTTTATTGGAAAACTCTTCAAATGAGGATATACGAAAATCATCGAAGCCAACAGGTCCGAAAAAACCAAAAACGACAAGCGCTAGAGAACCAAAATCAAAAAAGCCATATTTGAGTAGTCCAAACTTTGGAAATCCATCAAAGAAAAAGAATCAACATACTGGCACCAGCAAAAAATCAAACGGACGTCGGCCTAAAGGACGCTAAATTAATTTCAAAATTACAGCAATTCCCATTTGCAAGCCAAATGAATCTTATGTATTGAACGTCCCCGATGAAAATATCACATGAGATAAGGATTTGCGGTATGTTGGTGCAACAAATTCAGTGACCGTTTCTCCAAGTACAACGCCCTTTCAAACCATAACGGTTGATGGTCAATTTAGATGTACGACAGCAGCTTCAACATCTGTAGTGGTAAGTCCAGCTCCAGTTGCCGGATTCACATGAACAAATGGTATGCACTGTGTTCAATTCACCACAACAACCAGAAATTAAAGCGCGCAACTTGTTTTGAAGCAATAACAAAAAAACGACAACATGAAAAAAGCCCTGAAATGATCCACAGGGCTTTTTCATTACTAACCAACTTAATCCATAATCCAATAAAATCATCTGTGAGTGGCAGAAGTGATTTTCATCTGATCAAGCTTTATTCTGAAATAAATACTTTTTCTCTCGAACCATCGCTATATTCATATATCATTATTTTACCAGTAGAGGGCTGAATGATGTTTCCGTAAAGATCAAATACTTTCAATCGTTTTTTCACCTTGGTTAACTCAGACAATGAGGTTGTTGTGAAGCAATAATTAAATACTTCATGACAGCCATTGTAATCCGTAATATAAATATCATAACATCCAACATGTAGTTCTGCAAGGTTCGTTATCGCCATACCTGAACAATGTTCTCCAAAATATTCGACATGATTCCCATAATTATCTGTACCAATAAACAAAATATTATATGGACTCGTTCCATTCAATGGGGTAATAAATAAATGACCATCAGCACAAGTATCACATGAAGGAATGACTTCTGTTATATTTGGATAACTTATTTGAGTAGGCCACGTAACAGTCACATCCGTAATTAATGTATCGTGTTCATCCAAATGACCTGGCGTTAAATTTTCTATATGACTATCCAAAACCGTTAATTTAAAAAGTACACTTCCCGATCCCATCGGAGCCTGACTTGTCAATAAATCAACTCCGTACTGATCGTTTTCATCTAAAATATAATCAAGTGTCAAGGGAGCATTTTGGAAATCTTGAACGATTGTGGTTACCCCATTAATTTTCCTGGTCCATTTATATTGATAAGGTGGAACACCACCAACAATATAAGCTGAAATGATGGCGCTGTCAAAATAACAAGCTGGAGGTGTTATACTGACAAAAGAACCCATGGTAGATTGCCCATTCACTTGAAGGGCAAAAAAAGTCAATAAAATAGTAAGTGTTTTTTTCATTTTTTTTAAGTTTAGGTGAATATTATTAAGTGAAAAAAGAGATGTAAAACTGTTCGACAAATGCCTGATTCAGGAAAGAAAAGAATGCAGCGCGAACCAAGGATGATCATTTGACCAACCAGAATTCAACAAGTAAAAAAGGGCAGGAATCTACTTAATCTGGTAGATTAAACCAATCTGTAAACCAAAAGATTGATAGGTGTTTTCTGTGTAATCTGAACTAATGATCGCATTCAAGGACCTTCGATAAGTTGGCGCAATGACAAAACGGTAAGTGTCCAACTGATAACCGAATTCAAGTTGAACATATCCTGTTTTTGCGAATAATTTTGCCTTTTCTTCTGCAATTGTTGTCAAATTTTGTTGAAGATAAAGTCCATTTTGTTTGATCACACATCCGATTGATGAACCGATACTTGCACCAAGTGCTATTTTTTTCCATTTCTGGCGGTATCCTAAATAACAAGGAACGGAAACATAAGAATATCGATTAATTCCATCAAACACAATATTATAATCGTATTTCAATTGCTCCCCCCATTCGAAATAGTCGATTCCAGTTTGAACAACAAAATGATTTTTAGACCAACTTGTTCGAAAAGACATATCTATGCTGGAGATGTTTCGTTCTTGTGCATTTCTTATTTCAGTGTACTTTTTTACATTTTCTAAAGTCGGCCCATTAGAATTTAACGATGATGGAATATTTGACATCATTGTTATTGAGGATGAAACACCGCTCATCCCCATGTAAATACCAAATGTTTGCTCCCATTTATACTTTTCCTTCGGTAACACATTCGGTTCAAGATAAGTTGCATTAGTGGTCGAATTTGCAATAAATTCAGTCGAAGATTGATTAGTTGTACCATCTTTCATCTCCATTGGTACACTTTCTTTAAAAAATGATAATCTATTTGTATTTCGAACGTCAGAATTCATAGTATTCACAGGTTGATTTAAATCAGGAGAATCTACATGATTCAATTGATTTTCAACAACATCTTTAAGCGGAACACGACTTGATGAAATGCTTTTTGTTGGAATTACTTTAGCCTGTACACTTTTAGATTGAATGCGTGGTATAGATTGAATCGTACCTTCATCCTTAAATTTTCGTTCGACAACTGATTTTTGATTTGCTTTTTTACTCGTAGTAGGTAGTGTTGGAGTTGGAGTTGAATTAGATTGAATAGAGGAAGGAGACTTTATTGTTGAAGGATTATTTTTAAGTTGTTTCTGATTACTAGATTCCAATGAATTTGATTGCAAGGTAAATACACCCGTAAAGTACATTGCTGCAAAAATGGTGGAAATGAAAAACCAGAATAAAGCTTTTTTACGACGCTTTTTTTCAAGAACATTTAGACGCTCTTGTAGGTCCGTCAAAAATTCAGGTGGAATTTCTTCGGAATGAACTTCGTTCAGCACGTGTTTCACTTGTTTATCAAATGCATCATTTGTTGATAACATGGCCTTCCATTTTAAGTAATTCTTTCAATTTTTTTCTAGCAATTTTTGTATGCCATTTCGAAGTCTGTTCGGAAATTCCTAACATTTCTCCAATTTCACGATGCGAATATCCGTCAACGACAAACAAATTAAAAACGACCCTTGTTGGTTCTGATAATTGCAATAACATGGCATTTAAATGTGCTTGATTCCATTCGTATTCTACATCAGCATAAACCGCATCATTTCCTTCGATTTCAGCATCGTGCTTATAAAACGTATGGTAATTTTTTGAACGACGAAAATCGTCGATGATTTCATTGGTAACAATTCGCTTTATCCAACTATAAAAGCGAATTTCTTGATACTTATCCAAATTTTGAATGATTTTCATAAACGCATTGTTTACCAGCGTTTTGTGTTCCTCTTCATTTTTTCGAAATCGACGAGCAACGCCGATCAAAATTGGATAACAAAGTTGATACAATTCCAATTGTGACCTACGGTCGTAGGCTTGAACTTTCTTCAATAATTCCACACTCGGATCCTGCATAAACTTCTAATCATTTAAAAATAACGCAATTATTCCTTCTAGGGGGGGCGAGGGTGTAACTTTTTATTCATTCAACTTGTTTTAACAATAAAACTTTTAACATGCGTTCCTACCTTTTTATCATTTCACTTTTCTTTTTAAGCCCTATTTTCGCGCAAAGCACCTATTCCGTGGACGATTATTTCAATGCTAGTAATCCATCTGCCTTTGCGGAAAAAAAGCTGTATGTCAGTAATAGCAATAGGTATGGTAAACTTGGTCAAACTGGTATTTTCAACAATTTCTTTTCCATCAAACAAAGTGTTAAATCCTTTTCATTTGGAATGAACAATGAGTATTTTCAAATTGATCAATGGAAGGTCGTTCTGAATACGTTCAACACGGCTTACAGCTTGAAAATCAATCGGAAATTCAATTTAAACTCCGGAGTTGGATTGAGTATTCACCGCGACAACATGACTTTTATGGATAGCGCCAATCCTCCTATTTCTGATTTCACTTTGTGGAATCCATCGAATTACAGTTTACATGTCGGTTTCTCACTCGTGAGCAAAAAATCATGCTTCGGAATTTCCGCTAATAATTTGAATCGAGCGACGAGAATGACCTATCCTTACTCCTATCAAACGCCGATTTCACTTAGCGCAAACGTAAGCCATCGCTTTGATTTGGATTCTGCAAAACATTTCTCCTTCACTCCATCACTCTTCTACCAATATGATGTCAACAATCAATTTCACGATGTATTTTTGAACCTAAAATTCACCGCATTTCAACACAATATTGGTTTTTACACCACTTTCCAACATAACCTGGGACTTTTTTACCAATTCAGGTTTAAAAACCAGCTATCGATTGGCGCATCCATAAATAATAACTATTCCTGGTTTTCTTCCAACATTTTTAATCAAAATTACTTGTCAGGCATGCTGCGACTTAGTTACGCCATTTCGCCAAAAGTCATTTATAAAACCACTGGAACTCCATCATTTTAAAGACCATAAAATAAATTCAACCTTCTCGGCGTTATGACTTTCATGCGCCTACTACTCGTATTCCTTTTTAGCCTTTTTGTTTGGAAATGCTCTGCCCAATTTTGGCTACAACAAGCAGATTACCCGGGAAATGCAAGAGATGATGCTGCCGGATTTAGTATCCAGGACAAGCATTACATTGGAACAGGTCGAGATGATGGTTTTTCTTGTACACGAAATTTTTATCGATTCAATGGCACGACACAAAACTGGGAAGTAGGCACGCCTCTTCCGGATGGAGAAAATCGTCAGTATGCGACCGGATTTTCACACAACGGATTTGGATACATCCTCTGTGGTGAAAATTGCAATGGAACTTTCCTCAATTCATTTTGGCGATTTGACCCCAGCTCAGAATCTTGGTCAAGCTTACCAAATTTACCCGTTGAAGGTCGTGCAGGATGTGTTCATTTCATCATAGGCGATTCACTCTACCTCATCGGAGGCGAAAATTCCAATGGCATCCTTCCTGAAGTTTGGCGCTATTCCTTCCAATCCCAAGAATGGCAGCAAAAAAACAACTTACCCTTCAATGGAATTTGGCGAGGAGTTGCGTTTTCATTTGCCAACTTTGGTTATGTTTCCGCCGGAAAAACAAGTCAAACAACCTGGAATTCTACCACATGGAAATACGACCCTTTACTCGATTCATGGTCCAATTTCCCAATCTTCACACTTGGTAAACGAACGTATGTGGGAACCGTTCAAAAAGATTCGAGTTTGTATATTTATGGAGGGATTGACACGGCAAATCAAACACTCACTTCATTCACGAAAGTTGACTTAATTCAATTTAATACGCAATCGTTACCCGACTTTAATGGTTTGCCTAGAAAAGGCACTGTGTGTTTTTCACATGAGGGGGATTTCTTTGTTAGCACAGGTATTTCTGGTAATAATCGCCTGAAGGAAACATGGAAAATTGAGCACATGATGTTTTCGAAGTTTATAGAGATTGAACCCATTCACATCTACCCTATTCCGACTATGGATGAACTTTTTCTGCAAGTTGATCCCAAATGTATCGGAGAAGACATTTTTCTATTAGATGAAAAAGGTGAAATCATCCTTATTCATCGCATTCAATCCACCAAAGATCAATTGTCACTCAAACATTTATCGAACGGTCATTATCGACTCCGTTATAAAAATCATAGTAGTCCAATTATTCTACATCATTGAGATTTCGTTCGATTTTCTTCCCCTTGAATTCATACGTCAATCGTCCATTTTGCACCTTCCAATTTGGTTGATTCCATACGGTTTCCGTTTTAAACAGAAAGTGGGCGAAACCGGTTAATTCATTGACTTCATACCATAAATATGAAAAGTTCGTTTCAATGACCATATAAAGCCGTTTGCTTGACTCATCGTAATAAGTTGTCCTCGACTTTTGACTAAAAAAGCGAGGTTTTTGAATGCGTATTTCATGACTTGCTAGGATAATTCCAGATTCTTTTACAATTGATACCCTTTCCGCTTGACAACTGACCACAAGTACTTGGTCTCCTTGACTCTCTACCATAAAATCATCACCGATCAATAAGCCAATCTCTCCTTTTTGATTTACGCGAAGTGGCTGTCTTAGATAAATGGGACGTTCATTGTTTAGTGAGGGAACTTGATTTTTTCCAGCAATACGTTTCATGAAATGGTATTGATTTCTGGTAGCAACAGTGTAGGGCTGCGGGACATTTGTATTGATATCCAAATAGGACGGATATCGCCAACCTGGAGATCCTTTCCTCAAGTAATAAGGAACTTTTGGCAAAGCGTTTATAGCGACAATTTGACGATAAACACCCTCATTAAACAACAAGGGACGCATATCGTAAAATGCATATTGGACATATTGCGTATTGGACATTCCTAGCGGACGAAATCCACCTTCCGTTTGATTCGGATCAGGAACATTGCTTACATAAAAAGCACCGTCAACGATTTTCGCTACCACTAATTTATGTTCCGATGTCACACCAGCAAACGAACTTCCTTCGTCAGTTGTTGAAGATTGAAGGAAGAAAATGCCCAAATTCTTCATCACACTATCCAAATGTACTGGATTAGGTTTCATTTTGACCGGAGTCATATCTACAAAAATGAGTTCTTCCGGCTGATAAAGTTCAATGCCTTCCTCAAGAGGTGGCACTCCTTGAATCTTTTCCATCGTTGAAGAAGTATTACGATCATAAAACTTCTTTTTTTCTGGTAAATTCTCCTTCAAGTGCTGACTTGAATATTTCAGCTCAGGCAGCTCCTGACCTTGAGTTAAAATGGCATGTTTCGGCATCGATTTTCGCTGCGAAAGAAAGAGAAGAAGTAGAGCCAAAACCGTTAAAACGACAGTGTAAATCATCCATTTTTTCATTGAGCTGCTTGACTTCACTTTTATCAACAGCTGGCTTTTTTCTAGATCTGTCGGGACATACGTTTCCTCTGTCCATTTCCCCAAGAACCAACGATCAAAATCTTGCTTAAATTCTTCGTTCTTTTTCATGTTAGTTCGATTTGTTGACGAATTAATTTTCGAGCAATTTTAATATGCCAGCGAACGGTATCCACAGATATTTCCAATTGTTTTGCGATTTCAGTCGGCGACAACTCATCCCATAAAAACAAATTGAATACTAGGCAAGTGGTGGGTGGTAATTTGGATAATAATTCTTTTACTTGAACGATTTCAACCTCTACATCCATTTGCTCATCAAAAGCAAGTGATTCTCCAAAATCCGTTGGTTCGTTCAATTCGATCACTCCCAAGCGACGTTTATTTCGTCTGTAGTCATCTATGATTTCTCGTTGTAAAATCATTTTTACCCAGGCAACGAAGGACGTTCCTAACGTGAAATCAGACAAATGATCCAATGCCTTTAAAAACGAATTATGTACGAGTGTCACTTGGTCCTCACGGTTCGATTTATACCGAACAACCACATTCATGAGAATCGAAAAACAAGCATCGTACAATTGCAAAACAGCATCCTCTTCTTTACGTTGGAGTTTCGTAAATAATGCTTGATCTAAACGCAAATGTCCAATTTTGGATTCCTTCATTTTGTTCGTGCGGATTCTTTCCGAATCCTGAAAGTTAACGTTTTTCAAGAGCAAAATTGGGTGGGAAAAGGAAAATAAAGTTGCTTACTAAACTTCCGCCTTTTTCGTTTCGAAACTTGAGTAGAGTAAAAGTCCAAATAGAACACTGGCGAAAATCAAGTGACTTGTTTGCACCAATCCAGGCATGTCAGCATAGGCCAAAAGTACACCAGTAATTAATTCAAGCGCCAACAGTACAAAAGCCCAGCGGATTTTCACATATTTCTGACCTTTTTCATTTTTCCAAAACATCCAAGCCAACAACATCAACACCAGCCATGAAAAGCTACGATGAATAAAAAATGGCATGCCGATGCGATCAATCCATTGTTCACGCGTAAATCCTAGTTTGACCAACGCATCGATTGCTTCGCGTACTTGCGTTCCTAAAAACATTTGATAAAAGGTGATGGCTAAAATCAGTAATAGGATCCAGCGAATCGACTTAGGTAAAGACACTTTCTCCGTTGAATTTGCATCCATCGAATAGACAATGTAGAGTTGTATCCCGATAATCACCAACGCCAAAAACAAATGTACGGTAATGGTCCATGGGACTAGATTTGTTGCAACAACAATGGAACCAAACCAGCCTTCAATTCCCATTAAAATCAAGTTCAAAAGCATCAACAGAATGTATTTCCGTTTTCGATAGACTACAAGCATCCAAATAAATGCTACGAGCATGAAATTCCCTGCCAAAAATCCCACAAGTCGATTGACATATTCGGTCCATGTTTTACGTGCATTGAACGCTTCTTCTACGTAAACCTTAGGATCCGACTGAATCCGTTTAGCCGTTTCATCCATCCCAATCGCCGTTAAAAAACGACAAAATTTCTGAACTTTCTTTTCGCGTTTTTCTAAATAATCTTGACGATATTCCGCTGGAAGCTCCGCTAACTCCGTTGGTGGAACCCATTGCCCGAAACATTTTGGCCAATCTGGACATCCCATGCCACTGCCTGTAATTCGAACCAAACTTCCGGCGACCACAATGAGGTAAATGAGTACCAAACTGATCCAATTAAAGCGAATATAACGTCTTGAAAATTCCATAAAACAAAAATACCAAGGATTTTCATCTCCATGTCTTTTTAAATGGACTTTTATCTCGTAATTCGGTCCATTTCCATTTCAGTAGTTTTGCGCAATGTCGTATCTTTGTCCCTTAATCAAAATAACATGGAATTAAACTCACTTTCAGCTATTTCTCCGATCGACGGAAGATACCATTCTAAAACCAGTCAATTGCGTCCGTATTTCTCCGAATTTGGACTCATTCGTTACCGTGTTTTGGTGGAAGTTGAGTATTTTATTTCACTTGTAGAAAGCGGTATTGAACCACTTGCCGATTTCCCAAAAGACACATTTTCCGCATTACAGGCCATTTATCTACAATTTACGGAAGCAGATGCCCTTTGGATCAAAGAAACGGAAAAAACAACCAACCATGACGTCAAAGCGGTTGAGTACTTTTTAAAAAGTAAAATGGAAGAAATGAACCTTCACAAGTATTTGGAGTTCATTCATTTTGGCTTGACCTCTCAAGACATTAACAACACAGCGATTCCGATGTCCTTAAAGCAAGGAATTGAGGAAGTTTATACACCGATGCTAGATCAATTAATTGCGCAATTAAACAGCTATCAAAACGAATGGAAAGATGTTCCCATGTTAGCTCGAACGCATGGTCAACCAGCATCTCCAACCCGACTTGGTAAAGAAATCCAAGTGTTTACAGAGCGATTAACCATTCAACGAAACCAATTAATCAAGCAAGATTATCCGGCAAAATTTGGTGGCGCAACTGGAAATTTCAATGCACATCATGTCGCTTTTCCTGCACACGATTGGGTAAATTTCGCGAATGCATTTGTACAAGGGAAATTGGGATTAAACCGATCCCAAACAACGACGCAAATCGAGCATTACGATCAACTTGCAGCACTTTTTGATGTTCTAAAACGCATCAACACCATCATTTTGGACTTAAATCGCGATATGTGGACGTATATTTCGATGGAATATTTTAAACAAAAAATTAAAGCTGGAGAAATTGGCTCATCCGCCATGCCGCATAAAGTCAATCCAATTGATTTTGAAAATTCGGAAGGAAACATTGGTATTGCTAATGCACTTTACGAACATTTATCGAGCAAACTACCGGTTTCTCGTTTGCAACGTGACTTAACCGATTCTACCGTACTTCGTGTAGTCGGTGTTCCAATTGCTCATAGTTTGATTTCATTGCAATCGACCATGAATGGACTAGGGAAATTATTGTTAAACGAAGCGAAATTGCACGAGGACCTCGAACAAAACTGGGCAGTAGTGGCGGAAGCAATTCAAACGGTTTTGAGAAGAGAAGGATTTGAAAAACCTTACGAAGCATTGAAAGGTTTGACACGTAAAAATGAACAAGTGACCAAAGAAAGTGTACATGCTTTCATTGATGAATTAAATCTTTCCGCTATCTTAACAGAAGAATTAAAGCAAATCTCACCAAAAACTTATCTTGGAATTCAACTTGTTAAACCATAAGGATGAAAAAATTGCTGCTTGTTTTAGTGTGTTGGTGTCAATGGAGTTTGGCGCAAAACTTTCCAATTACTTGGGGACCATTAGAACGAAGCAATGGACTTTTACTTGATATCCTGCCAAAAAAAAACTTGGATTTTTCCACACTTCGCTGGACAGGAGGAAGTAGTTTTGGGAACTACCGTTTGGTGAGCTATGAAAATTTAAGTGTTCTTCAACAACAGAAATTAAAACTAGTAACTGAAACTGGACTCTGTAACTTTGCTGATGCCACAAGTTTAGGTGATGGAATCGTCGTTTTTTTGTCCGACCGTATGAAAAGCAACATGATGTTGTATGGTCAAATGTACGACGCCGATTTAAACGTCTACAATACTAAATTATTAGCGGAATACGAAAATCCGAAATTTGATGCGAAGCCATCGTTTACCATCATCACATCTCAGAATAGAAAGTATGTGGGAATCATATGGGAAAAAGAAGGCAAAGGCATCAGCAGTGATTTTTATGGCTACAAAATTTTCAATGAGTCTTTGGAAGTCGTTCACGAAGGACAATATGACGTACCGTTTGATGGAAATATGTCCACCATCAATGCGCACCACATTTCAAATACAGGTGATTATTTTATCTGTTTGACAGAACACAACAAACCAAATGACCGCGTATTTACCCGCAATTTTGAAAATTTCAAAGCATTGCATGTGTACAAAGCAGGAGAAAAAGAACTGAAAGAATTCAGTATCGATTTAGCAGGTAAACGAGTGGATGATTTAGTCATGTCATCGAACGATGTAGGTGCATTTGCCTTGACAGGAATTTATGGGACAGGAAATAAATCAGGTATTGAAGGAATCTTTAGTATTCAAATTGATCCAAACGACCATGCAAGAAATGCACAATCATTTATTCCATTTGGAAAGGAAATTGTGAAAGAAACTTGGAGTTTGCGTCAACAAGATCGTTACTCGAATAGCGGATACGTAAATGACCCGATGAACATGAACAACCCAGGGAATTTCAACTCACGAAACAACTATATTCCACAGATGTATGATTATCGCATGCGCGATTTTTTCACGTTAGCCGATGGTTCTATCGTTGGTTCACTCGAACAATATTATGTGTATCAACGCACATCTTATGACGCAAGAACCAGCTTTACGAATACCATTAACTATTATTATTACGATGATGTCATTGCCTTTCGCATTTCAAAGGAGGGAGAAATGATTTGGCAAAAACGCATACCAAAATCGCAGGTTTCTACGAACGATTACGGGGAATTTAGTTCCTATTGCAGTTTTCAATCACCGCAATCCATGAATTTCATTTTCAATGATAACCTAAAAAACTATGACGAATCGGGGCAATTCGATCGAACACCAGACAACTATTACAGCTTCAATTTGTCAAAGAAAAACAATGCTGTTGCCTTAGTGAAAATTGATTTAGAAACGGGCAATCTTACACGTGAAACCATGGAAACACGAAAAGAATTGGATGCCATTGTTGTTCCAAAACTTTGTCGTGTTGATCATTTCAACAAAGAAATTTTAATGTACTCCATTGCTGGATCTCAAGAACGATTCGGCATCTTAAATTATAAATAAAGGACATGAGAGCACTACTTGCATCCCTTTTCACCTTACTTATCCTCGTTTCATGTGATGCGTTGCATTCAAACGACACCAAAAATCAAACGCATACGAATTCAGATGTTGATTTCCATAGTTATGCGAATCTGAATAAAATAGCTACGAAGCATTTGCACCTTGAGTTGGACGTCAACTTTCAAAACAAAACCATTTATGGTGTGGCGCGACATGAGATGATCAACAAAGGAGCAGATACCGCTATTTTTGACATTAACGGTTTAATGATTCAAAAAGTAACCATCGGAAAGAAAGGATCGGAGGAAGAAGCGGACATGTTCATCGATAAAATGGACAAAGATTCCATTCTTGGTCAAGCGCTCATGGTTCCTGTCAAAAAAGATACGAAATATGTCAATATTTACTATCAAACAACAGAACGTTCGGATGCATTGGATTGGCTCGATTCAAATTTGACCAGTTCAAAAACCAAACCTTTCTTGTACACACAAGGTCAAGCCATACTTACCCGCACATGGATTCCGATTCAAGACTCACCGAGTAACCGCATCACGTATAGTGCCGATGTCAAAGTTCCAAGTGACTTAATGGCGGTAATGAGTGCTCGTAATCCAACCAAAAGAAACAACGAAGGAATTTATCACTTCGAGATGAAAAAACCAATCCCGGCTTATTTAATTGCACTTGCAGTTGGGGATTTAGAATACCATGCATTCTCAGCAAATAGTGGAGTGTATGCAGAACCTGAATTACTTCCCGCTTGCGCCTATGAATTCGATGCGATTCCGAAAATGATTACTGCTGCGGAGAAGTTGTATGGACCTTATCAGTGGGAGCAATATGATATTTTGGTTCTTCCATATTCGTTTCCTTTCGGTGGCATGGAAAATCCAATGCTGACTTTTGCGAATCCAACTTTAATTGCAGGTGACAAGAGTTTGGTTTCGGTCATCGCACACGAATTAGCACATTCCTGGTCTGGAAATTTAGTCACGAATCGAACGTGGAATGACTTCTGGTTAAATGAAGGATTTACCGTTTATTTCGAGCAACGCATCATGGAATCCATTTATGGGAAAGAAGTGGCTGATATATTGGCTTTAATTGAATTTGATGAGTTAAAAGATGAACTAAAGCGCATTGAAAAATCAACACATCCGGACGACAGCAAATTACACTTAGCATTGGAAGGACGTAATCCAGATGATGGAATGACCGATATTGCCTACGTAAAAGGTGCTTTCTTCTTGAAAACCATTGAGAAACAAGTAGGACGTGATAAATTCGATCCGTTCTTGAAAAAATACTTCCAAACGTTTCAGTTTAAAACGGTGGATGCCAATCAATTTACGCATTTTTTAACCAAAGAATTGCTAGAGAAACAACACCAACAATTTAATTTTGACGAGTGGATTTATCAAACTGGACTTCCGTCTGACTGTATTCAATTGCATTCGAATCGACTTCAACAAATGGAAGAATTGGCGACGCAGTTTGCGCACAACAAACTTAGTTTTGCTCCGAAAGTAACCTATACCTACAAAAAAGTAGGCAAGCGTAAAAAGAAAATCAAGCATGTCACACAGATCAAATACCAAGATCACATCGTGCAAGAATGGCAAACATTTATTCGTCGTTTACCGAGAGATTTATCGCTAGATAAAATGCGTGAAATTGATCGTTATTTGCGATTTTCTTTCAGTGGGAATAGCGAACTCTTAACAGAATGGTTTATTCTCAGTGCGAATAATGGTTATGCCAAAGTGAATAAAGCACAAATCGAACAATTCTTATCTAAAGTAGGACGAAGAAAATATTTAATGCCTATTTACGAAGCATTACTTCAAAATAAAACGACTAGATCAATGGCGATTGCCACTTTCGAAAAATCGAAGGGTCATTATCACGCCGTTTCAAGAAAATCAGTAGAAGAATTAATTCGCGAGACGAAATAACTGATTTTCAATTGTTGAATTAGTTCGCCACTTCGCTCATGAACTTGATACGCATTAAGCGCAACTCTTCTTCTGTGTAGAGTCCGTCAAATTCATGGTAAGCGGTCACTAAATCATCCGTTTCAGCTTCCGAGAAATAATCAAAAATTTCTTCTTGATTTTCGCCATCCAAAATGGTATTGATGTAATAATTGATATTGACACGCGTTCCAGAATTCACAATCGATTCCATTTCATCCAGGATATCATCGAAAGTTTTTCCCTGTGCCTTCGCAATATCTTCCAACGGTAATTTACGATCAATATTTTGAATCAACTGAACTTTCAATACCGATTTATTCACCAAGGTCTTAACGACCATATCTTGTGGACGATCGATATCATTATCTTCCACATAATTGGCAATCAAATCAATAAATGGTTCACCATAACGCTGCGCCTTTCCTGTTCCTACTCCTTGAATGTTGGTCAGTTCCTCCATCGTTATTGGATACTGCAAACACATGTCTCGCAAGGATGGTTCCTGAAAAATCACAAATGGTGGAATGCTCTTTTGTTTGGAAATAGTTTTACGAAGATCGATGAGTAAATCGTATAATGTTTCATCGAACGCACCACCTTTACCTCCTGTTTGAATGATGGAATCATCGTCATCCGTTCCAGAGAAATCGTGTTGTTTGATCAACATGAACGTGCTTGGTTGTTTCAAGAACGCTTTCCCCGCATCCGTTAACTTTAGAGTCCCAAATGTTTCGACATCCTTATAAACCAAGCCACCAACAGTCACCTGTCGAATAACCGCATTCCAGAAATGCTCATCGTGTTCTTTCCCGATGCCAAAAGTGCTTAATTTATCGTGTTTATATGCTTTAATATCAGCCGTCACGTGTCCAGATAAAAACGCACAGTAATGTTTTGCTTTTTGAGTTTCATCCATCAAAACAATGGAATTCAACAACATTTCGACATACTTCGTTCCTTCGGTTCGTTCACGTGGATTGCGGCAATTATCGCATTGTTCATGACAATTTTCTTCCTCAAACGTTTCACCAAAATAGTGAAGAATAAATTTTCGACGACATACAGATGTTTCGGCATAAGAAACGATTTCATGTAATAGTTGTCGTCCAATTTCTTGCTCCGTAATCGCTTTTCCTTGAAGAAATTTCTCCAATTTTTCGATGTCTTTATAGCTATAAAAGGCCACGCACTCACCTACTCCACCATCGCGTCCAGCTCTTCCTGTTTCTTGGTAGTAACTTTCCAATGATTTCGGAATGTCGTGATGAATCACATAACGCACATCTGGTTTATCGATTCCCATTCCAAAGGCAATGGTAGCAACAATCACATCCACTTCCTCCATGAGGAACATATCCTGATGTTTCGCCCGTGAACCTGCATCCAATCCAGCATGGTACGGCAAGGCATTGATGCCATTTACTTGTAGTAGTTCCGCTATTTCCTCTACTTTTTTTCGACTCAAGCAATAAATGATGCCACTTTCTCCTTGTCGATTTTTAATGTAGCGAATGATTTCCTTTTCTACATCTCGTTTTGGACGAATCTCGTAATATAAATTATCGCGGTTAAAGGATGATTTAAAGACATCTGCGTCCAACATATTCAGATTTTTCTGAATATCGTATTGAACTTTTGGAGTAGCGGTGGCCGTTAAGGCAATGACCGGAACATTCGAGATTTTTTGAAAAATCTCTCGTAAACGACGGTATTCTGGACGGAAATCATGTCCCCATTCAGAAATACAGTGCGCTTCATCTATGGCAAAGAATGAAATTTCGACGGTTGTCAAAAATTCAATGTTTTCTTTTTTCGTCAAGGACTCAGGTGCAACAAATAACATTTTTGTCTTTCCTGTTTGAATATCCTTGCGGACTTGTTGAATTTCACTTTTCGATAACGAAGAATTTAAAAAGTGAGCCACATTCTCGTTTTCACTAAAACCACGAATGGCATCCACTTGATTTTTCATAAGAGCGATCAACGGAGAAACGATTATGGCTGTTCCATTTAATAACAAGGAAGGCAATTGATAACACATCGACTTTCCTCCACCCGTTGGCATAATCACGAAGGTATTTCGTCCGTTCAACACGTTACGAATAATCGCCTCTTGCTCACCTTTAAATTGGTCAAACCCAAAATAATGACGCAACGCTTTATTTAAATCTATTTTATTTTCAATATGTATATCGGACTCCATGTTGGACTTTGTCATTTGGAAACAACAAGTACTTAGACTTGTTCATTTTAAATTTAAGAATAATTATTCAATTGAACAATTATAAATGAATATGCATTGGATTTTATCCGTTAAATGCGACTACTTCCTTCACTTCAGGCAAGTGTTGTTTTAATAAATTCTCAATCCCACCTTTTAGCGTAGCAGTTGAGGATGGACATCCAGCACAAGAACCTTTCATCAGTACCGTCACGATTCCGTCTTCGAATCCAACAAAATCAATCGCTCCACCATCATTTTCGACAGCCGGACGCACATATTCGTCAAGAAGTGCACGAATTGGATCATCAAATTCACTTGGATTGAATGATTTCAAGGACTTTTCAGTATTCTCTGACTCGTCCACCTGTGCCAATTGCGAAGGCATAGCAATCAATACTTCTTTTCCGAAAAACAACCATTCGCGAACGAATTCTCTCAGTTCCATGTTTATAAAATCCCAAGGAACATTATCTGTTTTGGTAATGGTAATGAAATTTGCGGCAATAAAAACCTTTTGTACGAAAGGAAAATCAAACAAGGCTTCTGCTAACGGTGAAAACCCTTTCGAATCTGCTTTCGATGAAAATTCAACAGCATCACCTGTCGCCAATAAATATTTGTTTGCAACGTATTTCATCGTTGTCGGATTGGGAGTCATCTCAGCATAAACCGTAACAGGAACCATCTTTGTTTTTTTTTACAAAAATAGCCAAATTATACTAGTTAATTCAGTAAAATAAAGGATTTTTTATATGGATTGATGTGCAGGATGCAATAAATCTAACACTGTTTTCACAGGGGTAAACACATCATTTGGGATTTCCACAAACACCGTATTCCAATAAGCCATTCCACCATTCCAAAGTCCTGGATATTCTAAAAATCTGACATTTTTTCCACGATAGGATTTCTCCAAAATAAAATAACCTTCAGTGTCCTTAAAATCATTCAACTGGTACTTTTTACCATCAAAATCTTTTAAACTCAAGGCCATCATTACCGGATTGAAATGGGTACTTTGCACCATTAAGTTACTCGCATTCGGCTGCATAACAAGTTGTGACTTCTCAACAATTTGCTTCCGAATTTGTCCGTTTTTTCGAACAAAGAATGGACCTCCCCCTGGTTGACCTTCATTCCGAACCATGCCACAAATACGAATGGGACGATTGACCAACTGTTGGATTTCCTCCTTCGTTTCTATCGCATCTAACTCTTCTTGACGAATCAATTGAAAGCGCTGATTAATGATTTCGAATTCACTTTTTGATGGATTTCTGTACACTTTCTCTAGTGCCTCCTTTAACTCATCTAAAACCCCTACAAGCATTTCCCATTCAACATTTGTTGGTTTCGACTTGGTGAAATGTTGTAGATTATCGATGTTCTTGACCAATACATAATCGGCGTCCATTTTTTCTAAATTCGATAATAAGGTTCCGTGTCCAGCTGGACGCATTACCTTTTTTCCATCTTCATCCAAAACTACCTGTTGCTGTTCGTCAAACACATAGGAATTGGTTTGTGGATCTTGTTCTGAATAAGTCACATCGTATTGTCTCCCAGTCATTTGCTTCAACAACTCGATTGACTCTTGAAATTCCTTTTCAAAAATAGATTGAATGGTAAAATGAAACCGAACTGGTGCGTTCGTTAATTCCGATCCTTGAATCAATTGCTCTTGAAATGGATTTAATAAAAAAGGGGAATTAAAGTGAAAAGGAATTAATCCTTTGGGTAGTTGTCCAAAATTCAATCCTTCTATTTCCAATAAATAGGGAATAAATTCTTCCACATTCATTTCGAAGCGCAATACCTTTTCTTGAATTTCCAACGGTAATTTTTTGAAAAGGGCAAAAGAGGTGATTTGACTAAAAAATCGTTCCGTTTTTGCTTGATTCGATTCATTAGATTTTTCTAAAAACTCATACAGAAATTGGAACATGCGAGATCCCGAACCTGAGGCTGGTATGAAAAAACAAAGTGATTTTGTGAGCGATTTAAATCGTTGTATATATTGCTCTTTTTCTGTGAAATCCAATGGAACAATTCCTTCTCCAATGCGGCATGGTTGAATGACTTCCAAATCCGATTCCGGATGAAAAACAGCACGTTTTTGTGCCTCCATTCGTAATTCTTCCTCCCTACTCACACTCATGTCCTTTTGAATTCATTAATTTGCATCGTGAATCGATTCATCGAAATTATAAAATATAGTTGGAAAGCCAAAGGAAGACATGGGATTCATTCTCCTTTTGTCTATGAATTAGTGGACCAATGTTTTCAGTTGAACATTTCAAAAAGCCTTCAAAAACACTTGTCTTCTGAACTAAAGATCCAATTATCCACTGCAAAATGTATTTATCAACTGCTTCAGCAGTTGGATTTGAATTGTTTGGTCTCAAGCAAAACACTGACAAACGATCGCATTTCGGATTTATTTGGAGAAACAAACCTGGCGTTCCATTCTATTCATTCGCATTTTACGCCTCATTTAACTGACTCCAAAAATACGTTGGCGGTGATTTCGATGGAAGATATTGAATCGAATGGATTCGAGTTTCTCATTCATTTCATCGAATCCCTAAAGGAGGACACCATCATTGTTGTGGATAACATTCGCAGAGATTCTACCAGTTTTGACTTGTGGAATCAGTTGATTTCCATGGAACAAATTCATTTCAGTGCCGATTTATTCAACTTTGGACTACTCGCTAAACGCACTTTTCAAGAAAAAGAACATTTTATCCTTCGTTACTAATACGCGGTCACCAATACATCCAGCATTTCAGGCATTGACTTTACGTTAAAAGAGGTAAAGGAATCCACTTTTCTTTTTCGATCAGCCGCATTGACACTTTTATAGGACGAAACATCCTTCATTTTTTTCTCCGTGGAGGTTGTCCAACTATAAGAAGAAATCTGATCCGCAGAAAGTGTGACCGTCGATCCACTACAAACCATCGCGGCAGAAGGAACAGCTGAAACAGCCACATCATCCACATCATCGACATTGTTTGGTAATTCTTCCGACACATGTGCCAAATCAATTATTTCTTCTGAATGGATTTCCTCTTGTGTATTTTGATCGGAATGAACGATTATTTCGGTGCTTTTTATGTCATTTGGTTTTGCGGAAATTCTGTTTGCCCCATTTGATTTTGTTGATTCTTTTTTATCCATCCTCACCTCGTTTTTTGCCAATGTCTCTTTTTTATTTGTTGGATAAACAATCCAAGTCATGATGAGTATCGCAGCCACAGCTGATAGTGAAACCCATGTAGTCATCGAAAAAGAAGAAGAACGCCATTGATTTTTGTTGGACGACGTATTTTCTCGCGTATATTGTATGGTGAAAAGTTGATCCAATCGTTGTTTGGTATTGGACTCATCAGTCGGCGTATCAACCCAAACATCCACTTGTTCGAATAAGTTTTTTAACGATTGAAATTCTTGTTCATCCGCACACCATTCTGCTAATTGTGTTCGTTCCTGCGCTGTCAAATCGACAAAGGACGCATGTTTTTTGAGGATGTTTTTTAATCTATCTTCCATTTTTATTGTGTCAATTGATAAACACTCAGTTGATTTGCCAAAAATTTGGTTGCGTAAAA
>JBJTMU010000109.1:0-8359 GCA_046070685.1 Flavobacteriales bacterium
GCACAAATCATGCAAAACGTAATCACAAAATCCGTCTTTGCGCAGGCAGCTAATGCTGGAGTTCAGTCCTTGAATCCATCATTGCTTCAGTTTTCATCGATGTCAAGTGGCATTCAATGTGCTTGGACAGGATTAGAACAAGACTTGAAGCTAAATTTGGTCGATGCTTCCGGAAAAATTATTCGGACTCAATCCCTAATGATGGGACAAGGTGAAGTTACATGGACAGGCTTACTACCTGGGATGTATTTTGTACAATTTACCGATGCCGGCGGACAAGCACAAAGTCGTCAAGTTCTTGTTTTTTAATGAAAAAAACTCCTTTTTCTGGATCATTTTTAATCTTCATCCTACTGGCATTTTCTCTGTTGAAATGCAGAAGTGTTGTTGATTTAAATGCAGGAATTGTTGTCCCAACACCAAACGACAACCCACAATCTGACGAGAAAATCGAATTGGGAAGAAAACTCTTTTTCGATACACGACTTTCCATAGACGGAACAGTTTCCTGTGCAACTTGTCACAAACCAGGTAAAGCGTTTACGGATCAATTAAAAGTAAGCGAAGGCATCAAGGGTCAACACACAGAGCGCAATTCACCCAGTATTTTGAACGCGGCATTTTTAAAAACAGCCATGTTTGATGCGCACTTGGAAACATTAGAATTACAGGTTATCGTCCCCATTCAAGAAAAAACAGAGATGGGTCACAATATGAAGGATTTGATGAAAATACTGAAGGCAGTACCGGAATACCAAAAGGCAGCACAAGAAATTTTTCACCGTGATTTTGATGCCTGGGTTCTTACCCGAAGCATTGCTGCTTATGAACGATCTTTGATTTCAATGAATGCACGTTTCGATCAATATCAAAAGGGGAACAAACACGCACTTAACGCCACAGAAAAAGCGGGTTGGAAGCTATTTTCAGAGACTTTGTATTGTACAAAATGCCATCCAGCGCCTTACTTTACTACGTATGTTGCGGAGAATAATGGACTTTATGCCTCCTACGAAGGAAAATCGGACCAAGGACGTTTTCGCATTCACCACGATTCCTTGGATATTGGTAAATTCAAAGTACCATCCTTACGCAATCTACCCCTGACATTCCCTTACATGCATGATGGAAGTTTATCGACGATTGATGAGGTCCTTGATCATTATTCAAAAGGAGGAAATGGACATCCCTTGCAAAACAAAGTCATCGTACCATTTCGTTTGACGCCACTTGAAAGAAAGCAATTGAAGGCCTTTTTCAATACCTTAATCGATGTCAGTTATTTAAACAAATAACTCCGTATTTTTGCACCATGCAACAGACACCTCAAGATCCAATTTGTGCTTTGGCTACAGCCAATGGCATCGGAGCCATCGCACTCATTCGAACTTCTGGACCACAATCGAAATCATTGGTGTCGAAGTTATTTTCAAAAAACCTAGAAAAACCAAGTTCTCATTCAATTCATTTAGGTTGGATGTCGAATGTGACAGGGGAGCGCATAGATGAAGTATTGGTAAGTATCTTCGATGAAGGTAAAAGTTTTACGGGTGAAGAAAGTGTAGAAATTGCTTGTCATGGTTCGATTTACATTCAACAACAGCTGTTACAAGCTTTGTCGAGCGTTGGATTTCGCATGGCAGAACCAGGAGAATTTACGCAACGCGCCTTTTTGAATGGTCGAATGGACCTTTCACAAGCAGAAGCTGTGGCTGATTTAATTGCCTCACAATCTAAAAACGCACACGAAATCGCCTTAAAACAGTTACGTGGAAATTTTTCAAGTGAACTACAAGAGTTACGTGAAAAACTGATTCATTTTGCCTCATTGATCGAATTAGAATTGGACTTTGCCGAAGAAGATGTCGAATTTGCTGATCGCAGTGCACTCAACAAAATGGTCGCAGATGTGTTGCAGATGATTCGTCGATTGGCTTCTTCATTTGAATTAGGAAATGCCATCAAAAACGGTGTTCCTGTTGCCATTGTTGGCGCGCCGAATACAGGAAAAAGCACCCTATTGAATCAATTGTTAGGCGAGGATCGTGCCATCGTTTCCGACATTGCTGGAACCACGCGTGACGTCATCGAAGAAACCTTGAATATCGAAGGAATTTTATTCCGTTTGATCGACACTGCCGGAATTCGTGAAACCACGGAAACCATTGAAGCATTGGGAATTGAGCGTTCACAACAAAAGATCCAACAAGCCAAAATCGTCTTGTGTTTGGCAGATGCTTCTGACGCTGAGAACCTAGATGAAACCGAAGCATGGGTGAAAGAATTACGCGCCACTCATCCGGAAAAGCAAGTGCTTTTATTGACCAATAAAGTGGACCTTGATCATTCCCGTCTTAGCGATAGTTTACACATTAGTGCCTTAAATGGAACAGGGATCGATGTCCTGAAAAACCAATTGGTTCAGCATGTTTTGGGTGATTTCAGTATCCAAGAAGAAACGATTGTGTCGAATGCACGTCATTACGAATCGCTACTGAAAACCGACGAAGCTTTATCAAAAGCACAAGAAGGATTACTGATCGGCACTACCGGGGATTTCATTGCGATGGACATTCGCACAGCCATGCGCCACCTAGGGAATATCACAGGTCAAATCGATGTGGACACAGATATTTTAGGATCCATTTTCAGTAAATTTTGTATCGGCAAATAAACGCCGATAAACAACGATAACAATCCATAACAAAAGATAACTAAAACCCTTGCTAGTCAAGGGTTTTTTGCGTTTTTAACTCAACTGTCATTTTTCGACTTTTTTGGCGTTTTTCACCACTTTTGTTGCTCATTTGTTGCTCGAGAATTCAGCTACCTGAAGCAAGTTTCCACATGAATGCAGCAAAATCCTCTATGGAAATCTCGTGTTATGCTTCTCTAAAGTTATTTTTAACTAACATGGGGATAAATGTAAATATCAGAATATCAGTAAATTAAAATTTATTTTTAAAAATAGTTGGTTGGAATCGTTTTTTCATTCTAATTTTGTCTTCGATTTTAAAAATCATCTTATCCAGAAAGACAGAGGGAATTGACCCATTGAAGTCTTGGCAACCCTTACGAAAGTAAGAAGGTGCCACATTCAACTCCGAGAAATCGGAGAAAGATAAGTTAGAAAAAAGCACGAATATCCTCTTTGGAGGTAAGATATTATGGGCTCTTCTGACTTGTCGGAAGAGCTTTTTTTTTAGCTCTTTCGCAAGTTAGTTTCTTTCTCGAAGGCTGGTTAAGTTGATGTTTTAATTTTTTTAAACAACTTAATTCAATTAAAATGAAAGAAACAACAAAAATTCTACACAGTATTCCTGTGGATGAATTAACCGGTGCAATTAGTACGCCGATTTATCAGACTTCCACCTTCGTTCAAGAAGCTCCTGGTGTCAACAAGGGATTTGATTATGCCCGTAGTAATAATCCCACACGAAAGGTGCTTGAGGATTTAATCGCTACACTGGAAAATGGTGACAATGCATTTGCTTTTTCAAGTGGACTTGCTGCCATTGATGCGGTCGTGAAACTACTTCAAGCAGGTGATGAAATCATCGCAGTTGATGATATTTATGGCGGTGCTTTTCGCTTATTCACACACATTTATCAAAAGTTTGGGATCACGGTAAAATATGTAGATACAACCGAAACAATAAATGTGGCAAATGCCATTACGAAAAAAACAAAATTGATTTGGCTGGAAAGTCCAACCAATCCAACCTTGAAAATATCTGACATCAAAGCGATTGCGAATGTGGCGAAATCAAATCAGGTTTTATTTTGTGTTGATAATACTTTTGCCTCTCCCGTTTCTCAAAAACCCATTGATCTTGGTGCTGATATCGTGATTCATTCTGCCACCAAATATTTATCCGGACATAGTGATCTCATCGCTGGATTAGTGGTGACAAACAGTGTTGAACTAGGTCAAAAAATTAAATTTATTCAAAATGCTTCAGGTGCCATTCTTTCTCCTTTTGATAGCTGGCTGGTGATTCGCGGTATTGAAACGTTGTCGTTAAGAGTGAAACAACACAGTGAAAACGCGCAACAAATTGCTGATTTTTTATGCTCATTAGATTTGGTCGGAAATGTTTATTATCCGGGTTTGAAAGGACACAAAAATCACCATATTGCTCGACAACAACAACGCTATTTTGGTGGGGTGATCTCCTTTGATTTAAAAATGGATGACAAAGAATTAGCCACGAAAATTGTGAGTAGCACTAAATTTTTCAAATTGGCTGAAAGCTTAGGAGGAGTGAAGAGTTTAATTTGCTTGCCAAGTGAAATGACCCACAAATCCATTCCAACTGAGAGCAGGTATCAATCTGGAATAACAGATAGCTTGATTCGAATTTCCGTCGGCTTGGAAAATGTGGAAGATTTAATAGAAGACCTAAAGTCGACCATTTTAACTTGTTCCGAACACGTATTGATTCATTCTTAACACACCTAAATCATGAGCAGAAATAAATTAACAATCGGCCTATTTGGATTTGGCTGTGTGGGCAATGGCTTGTATGAAGTACTACAACAATCACCTTCCTTTAAAGCGAATATCAAGCGTATTTGTGTAAAAGACAAGGACAAAAAACGCCCGATTGATGGAAGTATTTTCACTTTCGATAAATTTGAAATTTTGGAAGATGAGGAAATTAACACAGTAGTGGAGTTAATCGATGATGCTACGGAAGCCTTTGAAATTGTCAAAATGGCAATGCAGCGTGGAAAGGCAGTTGTGACTGCTAATAAAAAGATGATTGCAGAGCATTTTTTAGAACTCCTGGATTTACAGAAGCAACATCAAGTTCCCTTGCTGTACGAGGCCGCATGTTGTGCGAGTATCCCGATTATCCGCAATTTGGAGGAATATTACGACAATGATTTGTTGGAGTCCATCGAGGGAATTGTGAATGGAAGCACGAATTACATTTTGACTAAAACGGCTCTCGAAAATTTCAGCTACGATCAAGCTTTGTTAGATGCGCAACAAAAAGGATTTGCAGAATCTAACCCCATTCTCGATACCGGTGGATTCGATGCGAAATACAAATTATTGATTTTAATTGCCCATGCCTTTGGTGTTGTTTTACAAGTTGATGATATTTTTAATTTGGGAATTGACGATCTGGGGCCACTTGAATTAAATTATGCCCGAGAAAAAGGATTGAAAATCAAATTGGTGGCTCATGCGGAAAAAACGATTGATGGAAAGATTCGGGCCTTTGTGTTACCAAAATTCATCAACCGTTCAGATCATTTTTTCAATGTCGATGATGTATTTAATGGCATTAAAACCAAATCATTTTTTAGTGATGTGCAATTTTTTTCCGGAAAAGGAGCCGGAGCTTATCCAACAGCATCAGCAGTCCTATCGGATATTTCCGCACTGAGTTATCACTACCGATATGAATACAAAAAGCGAAATGAAGTGGAGATGTTAGAAAAGGAAAGGGAATGGACCTTATCCGGGTTTTTGCGCTTTGCGTTTGATGATCTTTCTGTGGTGAAATCGTATTTTGAACACATCTCGGAATCGTATGTTAACCAAGATAATGGTTACATAATAGGCAGTATTTCATTGGCTAATTTACGTGCGTTGAAGGAACATGAGCAGACGAAGACTTCATTCGTGTTGATGGATATCGAACACAACAAACCTGATTTAACTAACACAAAAATCGAGCTCGAACATGAACTTAGTTACTAAGAAAATAGTGATGTCCAAGGATATTGGAATCCACGGGAATTTGTTTGGTGGAATCTTGATGGCTTGGTTGGATGAGGCAGCGGGTTCCTTTGCTTCTGAATATTGTTTAACGCCCAATCTCGTGACGATTAGAGTTGGAGAATTAATTTTCAAGAAGCCGATTAAGGCGGGACAACATTTGCGGATATATGCAGAGGTAATCGACTTGGGAAATTCATCCATCACCCTACAATTAGAGGCGAGAAAATACAGTTTATACAGTGGCGAAGAAACAATGGTTTGTACTACCAATATGACGTTTGTTCAAATTGATGATGATGGCACACCAACACCGATTGGTGAGGTGGTAAAACGAAGGTATCACGGTCAAAAGCGCTTAACAGAAGTACTTTTGAAATAAGGACTTATACTTTGGTTCCATCGCGTAACCGAAAGCCAAACGAAATAGAAATTTCTCGTTGTGGATTTTATGACAAGCTCATTAGGAGCGCATTTTTTTAACCCATAGCATCATCACGTAAACCAAGGATACAGCAAATAAGCCGAGAATGATTCCTTTGTAGGGACGAAAGAAATCAGGAAAGGACAATCCGATGTACAAGTAAGCTGCTGAAATGCACACTTTCAGAGGAATAAACTCTGCGTTTGTCCAGGACATTTTTTTGTTTAAGAAACTCATAGCTTCGAAATTTATTGGTTCAGTTAAAGGTAGTCCAATGCATTTATCGTAAAAATGATTTTCCTCAGGTTTTTACGTAAGTGATTGATTTTGTATTATATTTGAGAGATAAACCTATAACTTATTTACCATGACAAAACGAACTTTTGGTTTTCTAGCCGTCCTTTTTTTGGTCTTTTTAAATTTCAGTTGCAACAAGGACCAAAAATTAGCCATTACTTATCCGATCACTGGCGATCACGGAACGAATTTATTGGCATTTACGGATGATTCGGTATTAACTAGTCCGGAAACCTATTCTTTTCATGCTGATTTGGAATCAGATGCAACATTGAAAGTGGTAATCACAAAAATTGAAACACCAGGAACCCAAGCAAATGCTGTTTGGTTCTTCGATAGTGAAGATGGATGGAGTGTTGGAGACTTTACCGGAAATAGTCAGCAATTTCAAGCCACAAAAACGGGTGCAATCGATTTAAACATGACGTTTATGAATACCGGTACTTGCCGCATCGACTTCTATGAAAATTCTACTTCAGTAACGAAATCGAAAGTGATTAATTGGTAGAACTATTCCAATAAATTTAGGGTTTTATCTGTCAATTGATTTTTGAATTTCAACAAATCATCTAGGTTTTCAAGTGTAAAATCACCGTTGTCTAGAATAATTTTTTTCGAGTTATCGGTAAATTTTAGTTGACAGATGATTTTGCGTTGATTATCATCAATTAGGATATTAAAAGTCCCTTTTTGGTCTCGGAAACCGATACGTTCGTTGGGGATTTTCTTATTTTGAATCAATATTGTGCGAATGGTGTGATAGGCTTGCATTTCTTCATCTGTTGTAATAATACCAGCAGATTTTGAATTAGATTTTATTTCGTGCAGTATGATTTTTTCACTTAGAGATTTAAACAAAGACGAATTCATCAAGGCTTTCATGGTTTCTTCTTGAAACTTTGTCTTAAAGCTCATGTTTTTATGAATAAGTTTTAAAAATTCCTTGCTTGGATTCGTCATTTCCTTAAAAAAGGTATGTTCAAAATTTTCAATAAAAACCAATTCTTGCGCTTTCGAAATAATGCTTTGAATGTGAATTAATCGAGCATCGAAATCGAGCAAGTCTTCAATGTCTCTATCCGTATAATTTTCTAGGTCAAAAATAAAGAATGGTTTGGCATCCATTGTATTTGGCAACGCAACATCCGAATAAAACCGATATTCTTTCCCGTTGGTCAGGATCGCAATACGAGAATTTTTGGCATGTTGAAAATAACCGCTTAATTGACCAGCTTCTTTGTCTGTAAGTTTGCTCGTTAATTTTTTACATTCAATGATTATGAGGTCTTTTTTCGTTAATTGAATTGCATAATCTACTTTATTGCTGACACGATCACCAAAATCGGCTTCATATTCAGGAATGAGTTGATCGTGAGCGTAGTTCAGCAAACTAAAAAAGGGATCAATCAAAAATTTCTTCGTTTGGGCTTCATTACCACAATTTTCAGACTTTTGAGCAAAATTGAATTGATCTAGCGCCTTTTTTAAAAAAGTAAAAGCTTGCTTTCGATTGACAGTTGACATGTTCATTATTCCTTTTATATATTTTGTTTGAAGAATCGACTTCTTTGGTTTTGTCCAAGTAGACCTTGAATTTTAAGGAGTTGAAACTTGCCAAGTACTGTAGTGTTTACCATTCGTATTACCATATGAACACATAACAAGGTAATCCCCAACAAACCAAAATGCTTGATCTCCTTTCATTGTGGGTTTTCCGTATATTCTAGTATACTTAGATATTTCTTTGCGCACATCAGATTCAGCTTCTATTTTTGAATCAAATGCCCACATATATAATACAGAGCTTACTTTATTATTTGTAAATGTATAATTGATTAATCCATCACTTTCAGTGCAATACCAAATTGAATTTAAACTTGTCTTACAAGGTTCCGCATCAAAAG
>JBJTMU010000110.1:0-8766 GCA_046070685.1 Flavobacteriales bacterium
TCCTATTTTTGTTTCGGCATCCTGATGGCGGAAAAACTACTCCCCTACGCTGACTTTTTTTTTCTTAGTTGTGGAATTTCACTGAGTATCGCTCAAATTTTATTGACCCATAACAAGCACGAAATCATGGCAAAACAATTGCGGGTCTTGGTGTTATTTAGCGGACTCGGATTTTTAGCTACTTTGCAACAATTTCAACTTTCAGGCTGGGATAAATGGCCCTTTCATTCCGGGAAGTCCATCTTTAATATGAAAGTACTCGAAATTCAAAAAGGTCAACCGTGGTCGAAAGGAATTGGTGAGATTCAATGGAAGTTAACGGGTAAAAATCAATCAACATTGGTGCGTTTTTATTTGAAAGGAAACGATGTGCCACAGTTGGACGATTGCCTCCACGTAAAAGCGCAGGTGATTCCGATCGAAAACAAAGGAAATCCAGGTGAATTTGACATGCAATTGTATTGGAAAACCAAAGGAATTTATGGACAGTTTTTCATGCAAAAGACTGATTATTCATGGATCAATTCAGAACCAAGCTCATGGCTCACCCAATGGATTAGAGCGAGTCAAAATTGGTGTAATGCTATTTTGGCAAAACATCTCCAAGGAAGAGAACTTGGAATTGCGCAGGCCTTAATCTTAGGTGACAAAACATTACTTGACGATGAAATAAGAAGTGCTTTTACGGCAACTGGTTCCATGCATATTTTAGCTGTTTCAGGACTACACATTGGGCTCATTTTACAATTACTTCTGATGATAATGAAGCTTGGAGCAAGATGGATCAAACGATCTACAGCCTTGTTATTGATCATTCTCCTTCTTTGGTTTTATGCCTTAATGACTGGTTTTTCACCATCCGTCATTCGCGCTGTATTTATGTTTACGGTCCTCACATGGACACAGTGGAAAGGTTGGCAGAGCTCTTCCATCAATACCTTATTTTTCACGGCGTTTATCATCGTACTGTGGAAACCACTTTATTTTTTCGATTTGGGCTTTCAATTGTCTTATTTAGCGATGCTGGGCATTTTTCTTTTTTATCCTGTAATCGCGAAGGTTTGGCGGCCTCAAAATAGCATCCTTGCCTATCTTTGGGAAGGAACAGCCATTGGATTTGCCGCACAAATTGTCACGACTCCGTTAACCTTGTATTACTTTCATCAATTCCCAAATTATTTTGCAGTGGCGAACCTTGGATTGATGGGATTATCGACCATTGTACTTGGTGCTGGCATCTTCATTTTGGGAATTCATTACCTGCCATTTCTGGGTAAATTAAACGGATTAATCCTGCTTTACTCCATTTATTGGATGTTCGTTTTTATTCAGTGGATTGAAACTTGGCCTGGAGCATTGGTGTATGGATTCGATATCCCGTTCATCTTTATTCCCATTTTATTCATCCTAGCCTGCTTCCTTTTTTTGGGGGAGATAAAACGCTCCTACTGGAAATGGAGTGCCATTCATTTCTTACTAATATTAGCTTGGATGAGTGTGCAACGTTATCAAAACTGCAAACGGTCTTCACTTCACTTTTTAAATGAAAACAAACTAACTATCTTTCTGAAATACAGACAACAAACATGGTGTTTTTATGAGGGAGCTCAGCCGCAAAAAATCAACTTTTCCGAGTTAAATTTTCTTAAAATCTATCCTTCTCAATTGAAGATTATTCCCATTCTAAACAGACGTGTTTACATGACCATTGGACCGGATTGCTTTCAAATTGAAAAAATCAAAGGTGGACGAAAAATTTGCTTTAAAAATCGAACATGGTTCATCAAAAACAAGGTGGATCCGCATCATCAAGCAAAATCAAATGAATACTTTATGCCGTGGATTGACCACCCCAATTCCTTGAAATTTGGAGCTAAAATGATTCCTCTTGCGATCAATTAAAAGCAAAGCTTATCTTTGTCAAAAGAAATTATGCATTACATCGACCCGAAAAGCTGTCAGGAAAGATTAAAAAATCAGGACAATTTATTGATCATTGATATTCGCGAAGACTATGAATATCAACAATGTAACACAGGATTTACGCATATCCCCATGGGCGAAATTTCCGAAAGACATCATGAAATCCCCAGCGACAAGGATGTAGTGATCATGTGTCAATCTGGTCGACGCGCTGAAGCAGTGGTGAACTTACTCGAAACAGAATTTCATTTCCCACATGTGTTTGTCATGGAAGGTGGCATCAATGGATGGATTGAAAACGTGGATCCATCTTTAAAACAAGACTAATGACTTTACTGAAAGATTTCCTTGATTTCTTCTTGCATTTAGATGTGCATTTGTTTACCATGATTCAAGATTATGGCATTTGGATCTATGCGATTTTATTTCTCATTATTTTCGTGGAGACGGGATTAGTTGTTATGCCTTTTCTTCCGGGTGACTCTTTGCTTTTCGCTGCTGGAACTTTCTGTGCAGGTGTGATGAAAGGAACCGAAATGGCAGAATTAAACTTATGGATTGTGTTACTGCTATTAATTTGTGCGGCCATCCTAGGTGATGGACTAAACTACTTCCTTGGTAAAAAAGTAGGCCTGAAATTTCTTCAGTGGAAAATCGGAAACCGCCAATTGGTGAAACAAAAATACATTGATCAAACACACGCTTTCTACGAAAAACACGGCTCGAAAACAATCATTATTGCGCGTTTTGCTCCAATCGTCAGAACCTTTGCTCCCTTTGTTGCAGGTATTGGAAACATGAGTTATCAAAAATTCTTGAAATTTAATATTATCGGGGGTGTCGCTTGGGTTTGCGGCCTAACCTTTTTAGGGTACTTTTTTGGAAATTTACCTTTTGTTCAAAAGAATTTTGAACTAGTCATCTTTGGCATCATCGGACTTTCATTAGCACCGATGGTTATTGAGATTTTAAAAGCAAAGTTTCAATCAAAATAAGGCTTGAAATTCTTGTTTCAAGAATGAAACAGCAACTTCTGAAGGCATCACATCTAGTTGCGCAAGTAACTCCATGATTTTTGCGGATAAATCCAGAGAACTTGCATTTTCGCCCATTTGAGCAGCAGCTAAGTTAATTAGACGAATGGATTCCTCTTTTGAATCTCGCATCATTTTCCATCCAGCTTCCGAAATAAACAATTGTTGAGCGACATTGTGATCGAACTCTTCTCTGATCGTTTTTAATAAAATTCCTTGTTGCGCAAGTGCGGTGACATTGCCTTGATGTGCACGCATCACTAAACTATTTGGATGAATGCGTTCCATGAGTAAGATTGCCCGTTGATACGCTTCCAATCTTGCTGGTAGAAAAAACTCTTGTCGTCCTTTTCGCAATTCCAACTGTAATTTAATCACTTCTTGATCTTCTTGTCGTTTCAAAAAGAAATAAATCAAGGCAACAATCGTCAGTCCAAAAAAGAGCATTAACAAAAGAAAGATCCAGAGTTCCATAAGTGTGATTTTTTTGACAAAGATAACAATCGCTTAAAAGTAATAGGTAAAATTCTCAGCGCATAACGTCCTTTCACTTATTTTTACATTTCAAATTTGCTTTATGAATCAAGCCATCATCATCACCATACTCATCGCCTACTTTGGTGTGCTCTTATTGATTTCTCATTACACCTCGAAAAATTCAACATCGCAAAGTTTTTTTACGGGTGATAAAAAAAGTCCGTGGTACCTTGTGGCATTTGGAATGATTGGCACCTCCCTTTCTGGCGTCACCTTTGTTTCTGTTCCTGGAACGGTTGCAGCAAATGGATTCTATTATTATCAAATGGTCTTGGGCTTTTTTATTGGTTATTTCGTTGTTGCTTACGTCCTTTTACCTCTTTATTACAAATACAATTTAAGTTCCATCTACCGTTACCTTGAATACCGACTTGGATTCTCTGCTTACAAATGGGGAGCTGGTTATTTTATTCTGTCTCGTACACTTGGCGCCACTGTTCGACTTTACCTGGTGATTAATGTGCTGCAACTTTTTGTCTTTGATTCAGTCGGCATTCCTTTTTGGATGTCAACTTTACTGATCATTGCCATGATCATTGCGTACACATTCCGTGGGGGAGTAAAAACCATCGTATGGACTGACACTTTACAAACTGTTTTTATGTTGCTTGCATTAGTCGTTTGTATTATTGTGATTCAAGGTGAACTCAATTGGTCATGGTCACATATTTGGCAGCAAATGTCTGAAAACGACATGACCAAACTTTGGAGCACTGATCCAATGCGCAAAGATTTCATGTGGAAACACATCATTGGAGGCGCATTTATTACCATTACGATGACCGGACTTGATCAAGAAATGATGCAGAAAAACATCAGCGTGAAAAACCTCAAAGACGCACAGAAAAACATGGTCGTATTTAGTTTCATTTTGCTGTTCGTGAATGCCCTTTTCCTTTTACTTGGTGGCATGTTACAACTTTTTGCCGCAAAAAACGGTTGGGAATTCAAACCAGATGATTTGTTTCCTTCGATTGTCTTACAACACTTACCATTCGGCATTTTCATTATTTTCATTGTTGGATTAATCTCTGCCCTCTTCCCTAGTGTTGACGGAGCAATTACCGCCTTAACATCTTCTTTTTGTATTGATATTCTTGGATTTGAACGAAGAGAGGACATGGATGAATCCCAGAAAAACAAACTTCGAAAAGGAGTGCATTTGTCCTTTGCTGTGTTATTTATGTTGCTCGTTTTCTATTTCAAATGGATGGACAACAAAAGCATTGTTGATTTGATTTTCACCATTGCTGGATTTACGTATGGACCTTTGCTTGGACTGTTTGCATTTGGAATTTTGACCAAACGAACGTTAACAAATGTCATGGTGCCTATTGTTTGCATACTAGCCCCGTTGATTTGTTTAGGAATCACTTATGGACCAATGATCATGACTTATTTTAATCCGAATTACCAATCATCGAATTGGTTAAACGGATATGCATTCGGACATGAAATGCTCATTTTAAACGGAGGAATCACCTTCATCCTGCTTTATTTAACAAGTAAATCGACCATTCAACAAGAAACGATATGAGAATTAACTTAGACGATAACGGACTATATTTACGCTTTGCCCCATTGACGTTAAGTCGGCCAGTTGGGAATTTAAGAATGGGAATTTATACGAATGATGAACGATGGAAACGCTTGTTACCTGAAACCGAGGTAGGATTCATCACTGAAACATATTTGCAAGAAAAATTCCCTGCCTTAGAAACGTCCATACGAGTGAATGCACAAGTAATTCCAAACGAAGAACTTGCGGCAGCTGTTTATGCGTTGGAGGAAGGTTGTTCCCTTTATTTGAATGACTTGTTTATTGCAGAAAACGGAAACGGTGAAACAAAAATTGCATACGTAGGATCAACGCCATTGATCCTTCAACATCGTTGGGATCTTTTTCAATTAAATGAAACGGCGATCGAACAAGATTTTTATTTAATAACGGAGGATCGAAAATCGCAAAAACTACCCAAATCATCTACCTTAATTGGACCGAGCGACTTACTTTTTATTGAAGAAGGAGCCATCGTTGAAGCATGTATATTGAACACCAACCATGGACCAATATACATTGGTAAAGATGCCGAAATCATGGAAGGTTCCTTGATTCGTGGTGCGTTGGCATTGTGTGAATCTGCTGTCATTAAAATGGGTGCAAAAATATATGGCGCCACTACCATTGGACCTCACTGTCGCGTTGGAGGGGAAGTCAGTAATGTTGTTTTTTATGCGTATTCCAATAAAGGGCATGATGGATTTTTAGGAAATTCGATCATTGGCGAATGGTGTAATTTAGGCGCTGATACAAATAGCTCCAATTTGAAAAACAATTACAGTTCCGTTTCAAGTTACAGTTATGAATCAAAATCCATCGTTTCAAACGAGATTCAATTTATGGGACTTTGCATGGGGGATCATTCCAAAAGTGCCATCAATACCATGTTCAATACGGCAACCGTTATTGGTTTTGCTGTCAATGTTTTTTCTGATGCTTTCCCGCCGAAACACCTGCCCTCTTTTACTTGGTTGAACGGAAAAGAAGAAACGGTATTTCAATTAGATAAATCATTGCAAGCAGCCAAAGCGATGATGGATCGTCGCCACGTAGAACTCACTACTGGGGATCATTTGATCTTCGACACATTACATCAAACCAGACCTTAAATCTGACGTTTTTTCAGTCATTTCAGGCATGGCACAGTGCTTGTCCAACTAGTGCATCAGCAATTGAATCATGAGATTCACCAATCAATGCTGCATTAAACTGACAATCTGTCGCAATATAAAAGATATGAGTGATTTATTTGAACACGGTTTTTTTGGGATGTCTGAAATGGAATCAGACGCTGAATTTATTCCCTTAATTACTGCCGAGGAGGAGGAAAATGTCAACAATCAAGAATTCCCATCGGAATTACCGATATTACCGCTTCGCAACAATGTTTTATTTCCAGGTGTTGTGATTCCAATTACTGTTGGACGCGACAAGTCAATCAAACTCATTCAAGAAGCGAATAAAGGAAATAAAATTATTGGGGTTGTTTCTCAGAGAAATCAAGAGGAAGAATCTCCTTCTTTTGAGGATTTACATACGATTGGAACCGTTGCACAAATTGTTCGCTTATTAAAAATGCCTGATGGTAGTTCAACCGTTATCTTACAAGGAAAACGTCGTTTTGAAATCGTTACGCCAATTCAAACGGAGCCATACATGCGTGCAACTGTGAACATTTTCAAAGAGATTCCTTTTGAACAAGGCAATCAAGAATTGGATGTGATGTTCAAAACAATCAAAGACTTAGCACTTCAAATCATTCGTGAAAGTCCAAACATTCCATCCGAAGCGCAATTTGCCATCGGCAACATCGACAGTCCAACATTCTTGGTGAATTTCATTTCATCCAACATGAACGCTGATGTAGCGAAGAAGCAAGAAATGCTCGAAGAAATGGACGTTAAAAAACGTGTAATGATGGTGATGGAACATTTGACCCTGGAAGTTCAAATGCTCGAAATGCGCAATGAAATTCAAAATCGCGTGCGCAAAGACCTCGACAAACAGCAACGTGAGTATTTTCTTCATCAACAAATGCGTACCATTCAAGATGAATTGGGCGACAACCCACAAATTCAGGATGTACGCGATTTTGAAGAACGTGCCAAATCAAAAAAATGGGACGAACGCGTTCAAAAATTATTCACCAAAGAACTGGAGAAATTACAACGCATGAATCCACAAGGTGCAGAATATACCGTTCAAATGAATTATTTGGACATGCTTTTGGACCTTCCTTGGGGTGTGTACACGAAAGATAAATTAGACCTAAATCGAGCAAAAAAGATTTTAGAGCGTGACCATTTCGGCATGGAAAAAGTCAAAGAACGCATTTTAGAATACTTAGCTGTTCTCAAATTAAAAGGAAACATGAAATCCCCGATTCTGTGCTTTTACGGTCCTCCTGGAGTTGGAAAAACATCACTAGGAAAATCCATTGCTGAGGCACTTGGTCGAAAATACATCCGCATGTCACTTGGTGGATTACATGACGAAGCCGAAATCAGAGGTCACCGAAAAACATATATCGGAGCGATGCCTGGTCGGGTAATGCAAAATTTGAAGAAAGCAGAAACAGCTAATCCCGTTTTTGTACTAGACGAAATTGATAAACTCGGAAGAAACCACCACGGCGACCCATCCTCTGCCCTATTGGAGGTACTCGATCCCGAGCAAAATAGTGCATTCTACGATAATTATGTGGAAACTGAATTTGATTTATCGAAAGTACTTTTCATCGCCACAGCAAACAGTCTAAGTACGGTTCAAACACCGCTATTGGATCGCATGGAAATCATTGAAGTAAATGGATATACCATCGAAGAAAAAATAGAGATTGCGAGAAGACATTTGCTGCCAAAACAAATTGCAGAGCACGGAATTACGAAAGATGATATTCAAATCGACCGTAAGGTTTGGGAGAAAATCGTCGAAGAATACACCAATGAATCTGGTGTGCGTGGTTTGGATAAAGTCACGGCAAAATTAGTGCGAAACAGAGCACGTCAAATTGCCATGGAAGAATCCTTTCAACCAATTGTGACAAGCGAAGACCTCTTTACCTTCTTGGGCGCAGGTCGATCCCGTACAAAATACATCAATAATGAAACCGCCGGAGTTGTCACCGGATTAGCTTGGACTTCCGTTGGAGGAGATATTTTATTCATTGAATCATCCATCACCAGTGGAAAAGGAAAATTAACCTTGACCGGAAACTTGGGAGATGTCATGAAAGAATCTGCGGTTATTGCACTCGAATTTTTAAAGAGTCATAGTGATTTACTATCCTTGGAGCAAGCCGTTTTCGACGAACATAATATCCATGTCCATGTACCTGAAGGAGCAACACCGAAAGATGGTCCGAGCGCAGGAATTACCATGCTCACTTCCCTTGCTTCGGTTTTCACACAGCGAAAAGTAAAGAAAAACCTGGCAATGACAGGAGAAATTACTTTAAGAGGTGATGTACTTCCCGTTGGTGGAATCAAAGAGAAAATTTTGGCTGCAAAACGAGCGGGAATTAAAGAAATTATTTTGTGTGCGAAAAACAAACAAGATATTGACGAAATCAAGGATGAATACTTAAAAGGAATCACCTTCCATTTTGTTGAACGCATGTCGGAAGTTCTTGACTTAGCCCTAACAAAAGAGAAAGTGAAAAACGCGAAAAAAATCGAGGTGCCGATCACGAAATAATGCAAGAGAAAAAAA
>JBJTMU010000111.1:0-5977 GCA_046070685.1 Flavobacteriales bacterium
TAATGAAGGTTCGGTCTATTGCATGATGGAAAGTGTGTCCTTCAAAAGGAGACCAGGCACATTTGGATAAACAGTTTTCTTTGAATACGGTTGTTTGTCTAGACGGATCCACTACGACGATATCTGCGTGATATCCCTCACGAAGGAAGCCTCTATCCTGAATTCTGAAAAGAATGGCAGGTGCGTGAGCCATTTTCTCAACGACGCGTTCGAGGCTAATCTTTCCTTCTTGAACTTTTTCTAACATCGCAATAAGTGCGTGTTGAACCAAAGGTCCACCGGATGGTGCGCTCATATATGAATTTGACTTCTCTTCCAGTGTATGAGGAGCATGATCCGTTGCAATAACATCTATTCGATTGTCTAATAATGCTTTCCATATTCCTTCGCGATCAGCAGCTTTTTTCACTGCTGGATTCCATTTAATGAAGTTCCCTTTTTCAGCATAATCTTGGTCCGAAAACCATAGATGATGGATACACGCTTCTGCGGTAATGAGTTTTTTCTCTAATGGTAAAGTATTGTCGAATAAATGCGTTTCTCGTTCGGTAGAAATGTGTAAAATATGCAATCTGGATTCATATTTCTTAGCTAAAGAAACGGCTAATGAGGAGGATAAATAACAGGCTTCTTCGCTTCGAATTAGTGGGTGTGCCTCAATGGGAATTTCTTCCCCATATTGTTCTTTGAAATGAGCTAAATTTGCTCTAACCGTCTTTTCATCTTCGCAGTGTGTCGCAATTAATATCTTCACGCGTGAAAAGAGACTCTCTAAGACGGCTTCTTTATCCACCAACATATTTCCAGTGGAAGACCCCATAAAGATCTTGATACCACAGACATTTTGATGGTTTGTTTTTAAAACTTCCTCTAAATTATCATTGGATGCCCCCATGAAGAAGGAGTAGTTTGCCAATGAGGATTGTGAAGCAATGTGGTATTTGTCAGCAAGTAATTCTTGTGTTAAGGCATTCGGAACAGTGTTCGGCATCTCCATGAAGGAAGTTATTCCTCCAGCCACTGCAGCACGAGATTCCGAAAATATGGTTCCTTTATGGGTTAATCCCGGTTCTCTGAAATGAACTTGATCGTCAATACATCCAGGAAGAACGATTTTTCCTTCCGCATTGATTTCTTTCACACCGGAAGGAAGATCAATACTTGTGGCTATTTTTTCGATTCGACCATTTAAAATCAATACATCACCAACAAATTGTTTTCCTTCGTTGACAATTGTTCCTGCTTTAATCAAATAATTATTCATAAGTCCATTTTTCGCATTTTCCACACTCCAAAGAATGCCTCTTTGAATATCCCCGTTGACATTTTAGACTCGCCCATCACACGGTCAATAAATGTAATGGGAACCTCTTTTACGATGAAACCATGTTTCAAGGCGGCATATTTCATGCAGATTTGAAAGGCGTATCCTTTAAACGTTACATGATCTAATTTAATGGTATTTAATACGTTTGCCCGATAACATTTGAATCCGGCAGTGGTGTCTTTGATTCCAATAAATAAAATCAGTCGAACATAAACACTGGCGAAATAACTCATTAAGATGCGTTTCAAGGGCCAATTTTTAATCTTTCCTCCTTTACAATAACGCGAACCAATGACAACATCTGCTCCGTTTTCGCAACTTTCTAAAAGTGAAATGAGGTCTTTGGGATTATGCGAGAAGTCACAGTCCATTTCAAAAATATATTCGTAGTTATGGGCCAAGGACCAGTTGAATCCATGAATGTATGCTGTGCCCAATCCTAATTTTCCACTGCGTTTTTCCAGAAATATGCGATGTGGAAATTGTACTTGTAGTCGTTCGATTGTCTTTGCTGTTCCATCGGGAGAAGCGTCGTCGATAAATAGGATATCGAATTCCTTTTCTAAGGCAAAAATGGCATTCACCATTGGCTCGACATTCTCGAGTTCGTTATAAGTGGGAATAATGACAATTGATTTTGCGGCCATATAGGTAGAACGAAATTAAGGAACAATTATCAATTCCTAAACGATGTGTTCGATAATCTTCGGTTTTGGGCAAAAAAAAACCGCCACAAGGGCGGTTTTAAGATTCTAGTTAGACTAGATTATGCTTCTTCTTCTTCCTCGTCGTCACCAGCATCAGCACCTTTAACAGCACCACGAGCCATTTTAACGGCAACAACAACTGCGTTTGCAGGGTCTAATAAATTGACACCAGGAATCTCAATACTGCTTACACGGATAGATTGACCGATACGTAATTTAGCAATATCTAATGTAATCGCATCTGGAAGGTCTTTTGCTAAACCAACACATTGCAACGTACGGAAAACCGTCATTAATTTACCACCGGCCATTACACCACGAGAAGAACCTGTTAATCTAACTGGAAGTTTCACGCGAACTGGTTTTGTTTCGCTTAACTCCAAAAAGTCAACGTGTTGAATCGTGTCTTTTGTTGGGTGTTGTTGCAACTCACGAATGATACCCATCGCTTTTTTACCTTCGATATCCAAAGCAACTTGGTAAACTTCTGGTGAATAAACGATTTTGTCAATGTCTGTTCGCTTTACTGCGAAGTGAGTTTGCTCACCTTGACCGTAAAGCACACAAGGAACTAGACCAGCATTTCTTAGACTGGCAGCATCCTTTTTCCCTACGTTCGTTCTAAGCGAACCGCTCAAATGTGCTGTTTTCATGTTTATATTAATTTAAGAGATTACAAAATGAGAACTAATGGATTCATTGTTTACCAAACGTTTAATCACGTCTCCAAACAATGCCGCAACTGTGATGACACGAATTTTATCACTTTGATGGGATAATGGAATCGTATCGGTTACAATTAGTTCAGTTAATTGAGATTTTTCAATGCGCTCATAGGCAGGACCACTCAACACAGCGTGTGTACAGAAAGCACGTACACTTTTTGCACCTTTTTCTATTAATAGGTCCGCTGCGGTAGTTAAGGTTCCGGCAGTATCACACATGTCATCAATGATAATTACATCTTTTCCGTCAACGTCTCCGATAACAGTCATTTCAGCAATTTCATTTGGTTTTTTACGGTGCTTATGACACAAAGCAAGACCGCAATTTAAATTTTTAGCGTAAGAATTGGCACGTTTTGCACCACCTGCATCTGGTGCGGCAACCACTAAATTGGATGTATCTAACTTTTCGATTTCTTCCAAAAATAGTGTAGAAGCGTAAAGGTGATCAACAGGAACTTCAAAGAATCCTTGAATTTGATCCGCGTGTAAGTCCATTGTCATCACACGATCCACACCTGCAGCCATTAACATATTTGCTACCAATTTAGCACCAATAGCAACACGTGGTTTGTCCTTTCTGTCTTGACGAGCAAAACCGAAATAAGGTATCACGGTGATGATTTTACGAGCAGACGCGCGACGCGCAGCATCCACTAACAACAATAACTCAAATAGATTTTCTGTTGGGGGCATGGTGGATTGAACGATGAAAACGTCTTGTCCGCGCACTGTTTCTTCAAATGATGGTTGAAATTCCCCATCACTAAATACGCTTACTTTTACGTCTCCAAGTTTGACACCAAAACTCTCAGCTACTTTAGCAGCAAGGGCTTCTGATGATCTTCCAGCAAATATTTTTACTCCCACGTCCTTTGAAAATTGAATGCAAAGGTAGGTAAAATAAAAGTTTCTACCAAAATGGATCTTTTTCAGTGCGCGACGAACAGTTAATCCGTGTTGATTTTCGTGTAATTCAACTAAATTTGTCTGTGAAAATGAAGTCAAAAAACACGCCCAAAAAAAAGCAGGTTCAACGCTTGTTGTATTTTGCTAAACCCTACCGTAAATACTTAGCAATTGCGATGACTTCTGTTGTACTTTTGTCGATACCGGGTCCTTTACGCCCGAAGTTAATCGGAAGAATGGTGGATGAATACATTGTGAAGTCTCACAATCCATCTATGTTGCTACTTTGGTCGTTTGTCCTACTTGGCATTCTCCTGTTAGAAGGATTACTTCAGTTGGTTTCTTCTTATTTTTCAAATTTGTTAGCGCAGTCGGTTATTCGAGATTTGAGAAAAAAAATCATTCATCATTTTTTGCGATTTAGGATGAGCTATTTCGACAAGAATCCGGTTGGAGCAATGGTCACACGTGTAGTTTCAGACATGGAGGCGATTACCGAAGTGTTTTCCTCTGGATTCATGGAAATTATTTCTGATTTATTTTCGTTGCTCTTCATTTTGGTTTTAATGTTTTGGAGCAATTGGGAATTAGCATGGATGACCTTAGTTCCCATTCCGTTTTTACTGATTGCAACGAGAATTTTTGCACGTTCAATGAAGGAGTCCTTTCAGCAGGAACGATTGGCTGTTACACGTTTAAATACGTTTGTTCAGGAGCGCTTGAGTGGAATGAGCATTGTTCAGTTGTTTCATCGAGAGCGTAAAGAATACCAACGATTTGAAGCCATAAATGAAGGTCATCGCCAGGCGCATTTGAAGGCGGTTTGGGCAAACTCCATTTTTTTCCCTGTTGTTGAGACACTGAGCTCTTTGTCCATCGCCTTCCTCTTGGTTTGGGGCGCGTTGCATGTATCCGGAAAAACAAGTGGAGAAATCCAATCAATGTACGGTGAAATATTTGCCTTTACGTTGTGGATTAATCAACTGTATCGCCCAATTCGACAACTTGCTGATAAATTCAATATTCTACAAAGAGGAACGGTGCGAGCCGAACGAGTATTCGATATTTTAGATGAGGAAACAGATTTACAAGAAGGTGGCAACAATCGAGATGTAGATTTCTCACAAGATGTTCATTTTAAGAAAGTCTCTTTTTCGTATGTAGAAAATGTCCCTGTTCTGAAAAATATCGACTTAACGATTCATCAAGGTGAGACCGTTGCATTTGTTGGAGCAACAGGTGCTGGTAAATCAACCATTGTTAATTTACTTGGACGATTTTATGAGCATACGAATGGCGAAATTTCTATTGGAAATGTTCCTATCCAGGAAATTTATTTACCATTGCTTAGAAAGAATATTGCGATTGTTTTACAGGATGTTTTTTTATTTTCTGATTCAATTCATAATAACATTACTTTGGGAGACCCTCAATTTACGAGAGAACAAGTGATAGAAGCTTCCATAGCGGTAGGAGCTCATGATTTTATTATGAAACTCCCCAATAATTACGATCATCAAATCGGGGAAAGGGGTGGTGTTCTTTCTGTCGGACAGCGTCAGTTATTGGCGTTCATCCGTGCGTATGTGTATGCGCCTGAAATTTTAATTTTGGACGAAGCAACCTCCAATGTGGACAGTGAAAGTGAACAGATGATTCAAGCTGCAACGGAGAAACTTACAACTGGTCGAACATCCATTGTCATTGCACACCGCTTATCAACGGTTCAAAAAGCGGATAGAATCGCCGTGTTGGAAAAAGGTGAATTGGTTGAAATTGGTAGCCACCAGGAACTATTGCAAATCGAACATGGATATTACAAACGACTTTACGAAATGCAGTTTTTTAATCAAAAAGAGGAGGATGAAAAGATTTAAAATAGGAGGGGTTCCAGAACACTTCAATCTTCCATGGCGAAATGCAATTGAAGACGGAAAATTTCAGGAAATTGGAGCTGAATTACATTGGTCAGATATGACCGGTGGAACTGGTCAAATGATTAAAGGTTTGCAGGCAGGCACCATTGATATTGCTGTTTTATTGACGGAAGGCATTACTCGCGCAATTCTAAAAGGATTAGATGTCAAAATTGTGAATGTTTATGTCAAAAGTCCACTATGCTGGGGCATACATGTTCCGGTAGATGGAACAATAACGGATATTCAGCAACTCGAGGGAAAAACATTTGCCATTTCAAGGGAAGCATCAGGTTCACATTTAATGGCTTATGTAAAAGCACGAGCAGAAAATTGGGATCTTTCTTCGTTAAAATTTAATGTGGTTGGCGATGTGTATGGAGGTATTTGGGC
>JBJTMU010000112.1:0-28102 GCA_046070685.1 Flavobacteriales bacterium
GATTGCTACAAACGTTTCCGTTTTGGATTCGTATTTTTCAATATCTTCCAAATAAGAACTTACTTGTTCACCCTGGATTTTCCCTCTTGAGTATTGACCTTTAACGGTATCTGTTAAAACTGTTTTTTTATTGAGTGGACGAAGTGCGCGTAGTACCTTCAGTTTTTCGTTTCTGACTTCATTCGCTTCAAGAGAAACAGGAGGTTCCATCGCAACCAAACATAAAAGTTGCAATAAATGGTTTTGAACCATATCTAAAAGTGCACCAGAATTATCATAGTAAGAAGCTCGTTTTTCAACACCTAAGCTTTCAGCAACAGTAATTTGAATACTGTCGATATTTTCTGAGTTCCATGCGCGTTCAAACAGATTATTGGCAAAACGAAGGACCATTAAATTCTGAACGGTTTCTTTCCCTAGGTAATGATCAATGCGATAAATTTGATGTTCATCAAACGCTTGTGTAATTTCATCATTGATGGCGTTTGAAGACTCTAAACTATATCCCAAAGGTTTCTCAATGACCACTTTACTGGTTTCATTGACCAATTCACATGCTTTTAAAGTTCTAGCTATCGGACCAAAAGCAGAAGATGGAGTAGAGAAATAATAAATATTTTGATAGCTCGGGAACTGTTTGATGAATTCACTTAATTCGGAATAATCAGCTATTGTTGCGTCCGCAGCTTTGATCAATTTTATTTTTTTGAGAAATTTCTCAATTTCATCACGGTGATATTTATGGTGATCACTCGTTTCTAAAAATGGAATTAATGTTTCGAAAAATTCTTTTTCATCCGGATCTTTTCGCGTAATTCCAACTATGTTATAGTCGATATTTATCTGTCCATCCAAGTCTCTGTGAAAAAGTGCGGGATAGATTTTTCGAATCGCTAAATCACCATCACCACCGAATACCACAATATTAAACGATTGAAATCGTTCTGTACTGTAATTGGTTTTTTTGTTGTTTGCATTCATATATTGAACAGCATTAGTTTGTGTCAAAATTACACTAAGTAAATGAATAGCGCAATAATTTTACCTAAATTTAGCAACTATTTAATGTTTATAACGTCTTTTAGCCGATGATGAAAAAAACAAGCTTTATCCTGTTCATTTTTTTATTGATTTCCAATAATGAGTGGGCCCAAAACTTTGTGTTTGGACAATTAACTGGTTCGCCAAATATGATCACCACAGGGTGGAATTTAACAGGAAATGCTCACATTGGAGACACTCCTGGAGATGTAGATGCCTTTAGTAATGAAATGCTTTTAACCAACAACACGACCACACAATCCGGTGGCGTATTTTATAACACTCCGATCAATTTAACAGCTTGTCAGAAATGGACAGTTGAATTTGAATATCGAATTTGGGGTGGAAATGCAGCGGATGGATTAGCTTTTTGCTTCATTGATGTTCCTCCTGCTGGATTCGTATTAGGTGGCGGAATTGGTATTCCAGGTACAGCGAATGGATTAAAAATAGTCATCGATACCTACGATAATTGTAGTCAAGGTGGAACAAATCCTGAGATTCAAATCTTTAACGGCATTGGATATAACGAATGTTTGCCAGCAACACCGAAAATTCAGAATTCAGGTGGGTCATTAAGCTATTTAAGAAACACCAATTATCAGCCTGTTAAAATCACCTACAACAATGGATTAGTGACAGTTTTCGTTAACAATGTTCAACTACTTCAAGCAAATTCACCGATTAATTTTACCGGTTATGTAGGATTTACTGCGAGTACAGGTGCATTGTATGATCTTCACTCTATTCGAAATGTGACCATCTACACAAATCAAGCAGTTTCCAATGCAGGAGTGGATGTGAATACGTGTTCAAACGATGGCGTTTCAATAGGCTCCTCACCAAATGCGTTGAATGTTTATTCTTGGTCACCATCTATTGGACTTTCATCAACAACAGCAGCGAATCCAACCGTAACTATTCCTAATACCACCGGTGCGCCGATTGTTCAAACATATACCGTTACAACATCCTTGGCTACCAATCCTGGACTTTGTCCAACAACGGATCAAATCAATGTAACCATCTATCCGGAATTTAATCAAAATGTTTCTCAAACTATTTGTAATGGTGGTCCATACATGTTTAATGGACAAAGCTTAACGCAGTCAGGGACTTATTATGATACCTTAAACACCATTCATAGTTGTGATTCTGTCGTGACACTAAATCTAATAATCGGTAATGCGCAAGCCAATGCGGGAGCGGATATTTCGATTTGTTCAGATGAAATCGGAAATCTAGGTGTGAGTCCGATTGCTGGTTATAACTACGCTTGGAGTCCGGCGACAAACTTATCTTCCTCATCGGTTGCTAATCCAACCGTTTCAGCGGTGAATACTTCCGGGATCCCCATCGTTCAGAATTATACATTGACCACTACATCAGTCAGTAATCCGACACTTTGTCCGGCAACAGATCAAGTTCAAGTCACCATTTACCCGAAATTCACTACGAATATTTCGGATACCATTTGTAACGGTGGGCCATATATTTTTAATGGTCAAAGCATTACGCAAACAGGAATTTATGTGGATACACTTACAAGCATACATAGCTGTGATTCCATCATTCATTTAGATATCGTGATTTCTACTGAACCACAATTTACCATCAATGACACGACCATTTGTATTGGAAATGCATTGACCTTAGCGCCTCAAAATGCAAATGGTACTTTTACCTATGCCTGGACGCCTCAGATGGCTGTTCCAACAAGTGCCGGTGCGATGACATGGAATCCGACTGTTTCAAATGAATTTTTCTTGCTTGCAACAAATAATTATGGGTGTGCACATTTGGATTCCCTCGATTTGATTGTCAATCCATTGCCTATTATGGGACTGATTTCTTCCGCACCCGCTCTTTGTCCAAATGAGAATCTAACCTTGACAGCATCTGGAGCGGCGACATATTCTTGGAGTGGGCCAGGAGTTGCAAATACAACCGGAAATGTTCAGTCCATTATCCCTACTGGAACGGGTGTTTTTCAAGCCATTGGTTACACAAATTTTGGCTGCGTTGATTCGATTCAAACGAACTTTATATTATATCCAAAGCCTGTTTTGACCTTAACGCCAGATCAAGAGATTTGTATTGGCGAGATTGCTTCGCTAAATGTTTCAGGTGCTGGAACGTATGTTTGGGATCCAGCCACGTTACTTGGTGCCCAAGTCTATGTGAATCCTGTTACGACCACATCTTATCAAGTAATTGGATTTAATCAATTCAACTGTTCGGATACAGCAACAACTGTCGTGACAGTACATCCAAATCCAATAGCTTTAATTGGAGCGGATCCTTATTTATTGACAAGCGATTCTCCGGATGTGACATTCACGAACTTGTCAACTGGACAGGCAATTTCTACTTGGGACTTTGGTGATGGGACGATGATGCAAGAAACGAATACAACTTTTGATTATCATTACTTGTTCGAAGAAGCTGATTATTTGGTGAAGTTGGTTGTTGAAAGTCAATATGGCTGTTTGGATTCAACGACACAAATGATACAGGTAAAAGGAGATGTGATGTACTATGTCCCAAATGCCTTTACGCCTGATGGAGATGAGCATAACAATATGTTTTCCCCAATATTTACTTCCGGATTTGTTCCTGGGACGTATCAATTCGATGTCTATAATCGTTGGGGAGAAATCATTTTTTCTTCACAGAATCCGGAGATTGGATGGGATGGCTATTACAACTTTGTTAAATGTCAAGAAGGAATGTATGCCTATCAAATTCGCTTTACGGTAAGTAATACGAATGAGCCAAAGGTCATTTCAGGACATGTTAATCTATTGAAGTAAAAATTTTCTTTGTGCGTCTTGCATGAATGATTGAAATGCAGCATCGATTTCCGCTTCACGTGCATCGAAAACAAAATGGGCTTCCGGTAATTTAGTTTCGAATGAAATCCGTTTGGCAACACCTTCACATGATTTCATTAAACCATATTTAGTTGGATAATGATTCATCCATTGATGCTGACGTAATTTCCCCATGAAACTGATAAAGGAACTTGGGTAATGATCAATAAAATCGGACTCGTGAGCGTAAAAGTTGGATAAGAATTGAGGGTAATCTTCGTGATGAAAATTGGACCATTGTTTAGCCAACAGGTGGTCGAAAAATAAATCAACGGCTACAGGGCCTATTTTAGGAAGATCGTGCATTAATGATAACTTCAATTCTTTGACACTTGGATGATTGTCGATATAGAAATCAATTTCCCGATGAAGTTTGATGCCTTTTTGTATGATTTCTGGGAAGTGATCAAGTTTGGATCCACGAACGAAATCACCAAAGAGATTGGCTTGCATCAATTCCTTGTCGTTATTGGAAAAATATAAGTGTCCTAAAAAGTTCATGTCAAAAAAAATCCTGCCGCGGCAGGATTCCATTAATATTCATCTTCATTAAAGAGGAAATCTTCTCTTGAAGGATAATCAGGCCAAATTTCTTCGATGCTTTCGTACATATCACCTTCATCTTCCAAATCTTGTAGGTTTTCTACTACTTCTAACGGAGCTCCTGTACGAATAGCGAAATCAATTAATTCCTCTTTCGTTGCTGGCCATGGAGCATCTTCTAAATAAGAAGCAAGTTCTAACGTCCAATACATATCTTTTTAATTTTAGGTGTTTAATTTTTGGCAAAAGTAAATTTAATTTCGAATAATGCAAATTAAAATGCAAAACTATCCGAAAAAGCAACATTATTTTAATATCGTGGATGCCATTCTTTCTCTTGAATGTTCAGTTCCATCGCTATTTTTCGTCCTAAAACGAATAGATAATCACTCAGTCGATTCAAATAAATCAATACTAATGGCGCCACAAACTCATGTTCATCTAAGGTCACAACTAGTCGTTCTGTTCTTCTGCAAACGCAACGACATACATGTATGTGTCCAATAAATGGATGTCCACCAGGGAGCACAAAACTCGTTAACGCCGGAAGCTGAGCGTCCATTTGATCCATCCAGTCTTCTAGTTTTTCGACATCAGCATCTAATAAATCTGGAATTTTCATATTCGATTTCTCCGGGTCTGATGCGAGACTTGATCCAATGGTAAACAAGCGATCTTGAATTTCTATCAGCTGTTGAACCGATTGATGATTGATGTCAAAAGAACGAATTAATCCAACATAGGAATTTAATTCATCCACTGTGCCATACGCTTCGATACGCAAATCACCTTTGGAAACTCTGGTCCCTCCGATTAATCCTGTGTGACCTTGATCACCTTTCTTTGTGTAAATTTTCATGATATCGTATGAATAAATTGTGTAATTTCCTCAGGAGTATGAAAGTAGGAGAGGATTTTCATCATCACTGCATCGACGATGGAATCTGGGCAGGAAGCGCCAGAAGTCAAGATGATTCTCGCTTGTTCCTTATCTCCCAAAAAGGTGGATGAAATTAATTCTTTGGTGTGAATATCGTAAGATTGAATGTTGTTTTTTGTTGAAATTTCTTCCGCATCTTTAATGAAAAAACAAGGAAATTTTTGCTCTAATAATTCAACGAGATGACTTGTGTTTGAACTATTGTATCCACCAACAACGATGGCTAAGTCGGCTTCCGTTTCCATTAGTCCAAAAGTAGCTGTTTGATTATCGTTCGTTGCATAGCAAAGCGTGTCTCTCGTGTCTGCAATGTGTTCTTTTAAATTTGCTTCACCAAATTTCTCTTGCATCACCTCACGCAAATAAAGGGCAATTTCCTGTGTTTCACTTGCTAGCATGGTTGTTTGATTGACAACTCCGATTTTATTTAAATCGTTTTCAGGATTAAATCCATCTGAACATTTGCCTTCTGCGAATGCTTCAAATTCCGTCAGTGAAACTTTCCCAAGGATGAAATCTCCTAGAAAATGTGCTTCTTTCAGGTCTTTTAGAATCAAAGAAGGGGCATTTTGTGAACTGTGTGAAAAGGTAGCTCTTGTTTCTTCGTGCTTTGCTTTCCCATGAATAATAATCGTGTGATTGGTTTCGCCTAGTTTTTCTGAACGATTCCAAACTTTTTCCACAAATGGACAAGTCGTATTATAAGTTGAAATATCTACACCGATCTCCTTCAGTTTGTTTTCGATTTCAACCGTGGTTCCAAATGCAGGAATAATCACCAAATCGTCATTTGTCAAGGTTTCAAATGGAATCAGTTGTTTTCCTTCTGTATCTTGAAGAAATTGCAGTCCGTGACTTAATAGATCCTCATTGACAGCAGGATTATGAATCATTTGACTCAATAAGAAAATACGTTTATCAGGATGTTCGGCAATGGCTTTGTAGCTCTTTTCAATGGCATTTTCAACGCCATAACAAAATCCAAAATGACGAGCAATGACAAAAGTAATAGCGCCTAAACGAAGTTCTGTTGGACTAAAATCTTTTTTTCTGGGATCATCCAATTTTCTTTTCGCCTTCACTTTTGAAATGATGGGTGAACGGTAAAAAGCAGGTACTTCGAATTGTTTCATATGGTTTAATCAACGATTAAACGAACGATTGGTTCATTTACGTTTGTACATTTTTTCATAACGCTCAATCCAATCATTTACCGTCATTTTTTTTGCTAATTCACCAATTAACTCAAACGGAATTGGATGTCCATGTTTAAAACGAATACACGATTTGCCCATGTCTAATTTTTTTGAACTGTATTTCGGTAACTCCGAAACAAACCAATTTAATAATTTCTCATCGCTATAGATCCCCATGTGATACACAGCGATAAAGTTTTTTTGACACGCCACATTTAAAAATGGCAAAGGTAATTTGGGTGTGCAATGGTATCCATCTGGATAAATTGAATGAGGTACAACATAGCCGATCATTCCATAGCTTTCAGCTTCTTGAAATCCTTCAGGAATATTTTCCTTGATGACTTCCATTAATTGGACAAAGTCAGCACGATACGCATCTGGAATTGATGCTATGTAAGATTCAATCGACATCGTTACGCGTTCGTTTTACCTGGATAAACTTCAAGGGCAACACGTAAACATTCCACCGCTTTTTTCAAGGATTCTTGATTTAAAACGTAGGCGATGCGTGCCTCTTGTTTTCCTGAACCTTGCGTCGAATAAAATCCATTTGCTGGCGCCATCATAACGGTTTGACCTTCAAATTCAAAATCTTCGAGTAGCCATTGACAGAATTTTTCAGCGTCGTCAACAGGGAATTTTGCCACACAATAAAAGGCGCCACTTGGTTTTGGACAAAATACACCTGGGATGCTATTTAGTCCGTCAACCATTATGTTTCGTCGAGTCACATATTCATCAACAACGTTGTCGAAATAAGATTGCGGTGTTTCCAACGCGGCTTCTGCTGCGATTTGATCTACTGTTGGTGGTGATAATCGAGCTTGTCCAAATTTCAAAGCGGCACTCATTACTTCTTTATTTTTCGTAATCAATGCGCCAATTCGAGCTCCACACATCGAGTAACGTTTTGAAACAGAGTCAATCATGATCACATTCTCTTCGATGCCTTTCAAGTTCATTACTGAAAAAGGAATGGCTCCATCGTAACAAAATTCACGGTAAACTTCATCCGCAAATAAATATAAATCGTGTTTCAGAACGATGTCTCTTAATTGTTCTAATTCTTGTTGGGAATATAAGTATCCAGTTGGATTTCCCGGGTTGCAAATCACAATCGCTCGGGTTTTTGAAGTGATTTTCTTTTCAAATTCTTCTACTGGAGGCAAGGCAAATCCTGATTCGATCGAAGATGCAACTGGAACAACAGTTAATCCAGCTGTAACAGCAAATCCATTATAGTTGGCGTAAAATGGTTCCGGAATAATCACCTCATCTCCTGGGTCACAAGTACACATGAAACCAAAAATCAACGCTTCTGATCCTCCAGTGGTAATTAAAATATCCTCACTATTGACAGGGATACCACTTTTTTGGTAGGACAATGCTAATTTGTTTCGGTAACTTTCGAATCCAGCGGAATGGCTGTATTCAAGTACTTTTCTATCCAAATTATGAATGGCATTCAATGCCGTTTCTGGCGTTTCGATATCTGGTTGACCGATGTTTAAATGATAAACTATTTTTCCTGCTTTTTTAGCAGTTTCCGCGTATGGAACAAGTTTTCGAATCGGTGAAGCGGGCATCTGAATGGCCTTGTCTGAAATTTTTGGCATGTGATTGTTTTTTATAAGTCAAAATTAATCATTCTTCCCTAATAATGCTTCGAATCAGTGTCTGAAAGCATCGATCTGGGGTGAGCGTTTTAAAAAGACGAATCCTCCTTTTGCGCCGATGAGCTTTAGCGCTGGATAATTCGTCATGAATTCTTCTTTTTGTTGAATTTTTACCACAAAATATGTGGGCTTTGAAAGTTGTCCTGTCGCAATTTCTTTTTCATTGAGCGTTTCTTCATTCCCAGGACGAACTTGTCCATAAAATAAATGCGCATAGGACTTAAATCCTAAGGTTGTAAAATGGGCGTTTTCCTTTTGATGACGTTTGTAGAAATCAATGGCTGCTCCTTGTGAAATGTCTTCAATTTTTGGCACGATAAACAAGTTGATACTTGTTAAACTAATAATGATTCCAAGTCCAAGTGAAAGAAAATATTTCGTGTAATTATTTCTTTTTAAATAGATGAAAGACAGTGTGATCGTTATTGTTAATAAAACAAAAGGTATAAGTTGAATGAAGGACCATGAGTAGTGTGTTTTCATGGCTTCTACAGCAAAAGGATCTTTCACGTTGATGTAATCCAATATCAATTCACTGTGTCCAACAAGGAATCCTAAGGCACCAAAAATCAAGGCTAAAAACAGTAGAAAAGTGAGTGCAAAGTAATGTACGCGCTTGTTCGTTTGAAAACCATTTTCCCATTGATGCATGACAAATCGCGCTCCGAAATAACTAATTGGAAAATAACAGAAACTTGAGTAATGGACGATTTTTGTTTTGACAATCGAAAATAAAACAAGTGTAAACCAGAGCATGCCATGCATGATGAGATCCAAGTTTGAACGTTTGATTTCTTTGTTTCGTAGGTGAGCAATGAGGAAAAAAGAAGCGGGAAATACCCCAAATAACAAGATAAGCCAGTGATAATAAATGGGGCCACCATGTCCGGCGTCCTGCGTTTGAAATAGTCGAATTTGATAATCAATGAAGGCTTGAATGATTTCTTGATGTCCAGTAATCAGCAATAAGATAAACCACAGTGATCCAATCAATAAGGTGGCTATCAAGAATAATACTAGGTTTTTGAAGGAAGGAAAGTTCTTGAAACGATGAACAAGAAAGTAGATGGCAAAAGCTCCTCCGATGAGTAGAAGTCCGACTGGTCCTTTGGTTAAAATGGCTAATCCGATGAAAAGTCCGGATAGGAGAAAATGCCTCGTTTGTTGTTGCGTGCTTCCCATGTAAAATTGAATGATCCCATTGAAAATGAATAAATTAAACCATGGATCGATGATACCAGAGTTGAAGTACATGAACGGAAGGATAGAGCAGGCGTAAAGGGCGCTCCAAGCAATGCCAAACTGTTCTCCGAAAAAGGTCTTACCGAAGCGATATAAGGTGAGCAATGTGAAAACTGCTGCTATGACATTTGGAAACCTTGCGGCAAATTCATTGACACCAAAAGTGAGCATCGATAAAGCTTGCATCCAAATAAACAAAGGTGGCTTTTCCCAAAAAGCTTCAAAATTTATCGTGACATTGAAATAGTCTTTGCTCACTATCATTTCTCTCGCACATTCTGCAAAATTGATTTCGTCCCAATCAAATAAAGCGGATAATCCGATACTTGGTAAACAGGCGAGTGACACAAAAAGGATAATCAACCAATGGAAATGTTTTGTCATGTATTATTTTTTGAATGGTTGATCTAGTGATAGCCAAGATCCTTGTAAAAAAACAGTTGCATATTTCATGCATAAAAATCCAATCATCGCACCAGCAAAAAGATCCTCAAAATAATGCTGGGACAAATAAACTCTCGTGAAGGCAAAAAACAAAGCGCCTAAAAAACAAAGGATTTGTGTCCACCATGTCTTGGCAAAATAAATCGCAAAAAAGGTAAACAGGACAAATGAACTTGTTGAATGTCCAGAAGGGAAACTTTGAAATAGATGATAATGAAAATCTTTGATTTGATGAAAATTATTGACATGTTGAAAAACATACATCGGTCGCATGTGGTTCTCAAAAATCACATGTTTTAAAAACTGAACTATTCCGGAGGAAACGAGAAAGGCGATCAATAGAATCAATGCCATTTTTTTGCTCTTAAAAATAAACACAATCAATGCCACAAAAAGTAGGAATAGTCCATCGCCAATGTGCGTGAAAATTGGCATTAAAAAGTCCCCGATGCTGGAAGAAAACGAATTGAAATACACGTGCAATGACAGTTTGTCTGTTTCAATGATGATCAGCAATGCAAACAACCAAAAGAGGTAGTTGCACCAATCAAAAAGGCTTGATTTCAATTTCATTCAACAAAGTTACGCAATCTTAAGAATTGAATTAACTTCGTGGAAATCTTACTACTCATGAAAATACGATTACTTTTTCTTTTTTTATGGTCTTTTTTCGGTCTTTTTGCTCAAAATGCCCTGCAGTTTGATGGTGTAAATGACATCGTAACGGTGAATTATCCGGGGATTCTAGGTAATAATGCAAGAACTGTTGAAGCATGGATTAAGACAACTGCGAATTACGATCCAAATACAGGTGGTGTTCAAGGTGTTATTTCCGACTGGGGGACATTTACCAATAGTAATCGCTCCACATTTAATATTTTATTTAACAATGCCATTCGTTTCGAGGTGAATGGAAATGGCGTGAATGGAACCATTCCGGTAAACGATGGAAATTGGCATCATGTCGCGATGGTTTACGATCCAACGGCAACGCTTAAAGTTTCTTTGTATGTGGACGGTGTTTTAGATATTGCAGGCAATCTTACCATTCCGGTAAATACCTTAAGCTCGTATGTTAGGCTAGGTCAACGAGTGGATGGTATTCATTTTTTAAATGGAAAAATGGATGAATTTCGCTTGTGGTCAGTAGCTTTGACGCAAGCTCAAATTATTGCGAACAAGGACAAAGAATTATGTCATTTGAATGACCCAAATTTGAAGTTGTATTATACCTTTAATCAGGGACTTGCTAGTGGAACAAACGCAGGACTTACTACTGTTCACGATTGGAGTCCAAATCAAAAAGATGGCACTTTGGTGAATTTTACGCTGACAGGAGCAACATCAAACTGGGTTTCTGGAGCACCACTTTCTGCTGGTTTTTCTGTGGCAACATCAACCGAAACGAGTTGTGGAATATATACTTCTGCATTGAATGGACAACAATATGCAGCCAGTGGAACTTATTCCATCAACGGGCTAACACAAGCCGGTTGTGATTCATTGCTGACGCTAAACTTAACCGTTTTGCCAAGTTATTTAAGCGTTGAAAACAATACAAGTTGTGCTTCGTATCATTGGGCACAAACAGGTCAAACCTATGCTAATTCAGGGATATATTATGATTCCTTGACGGCGATAAATGGTTGTGATTCCATTTTTAAATTGAATTTAACGATCCTTCCTGTTTCGAATCAAATTTCACATGTATATAGTTGTGGAGCGTATGCGTGGAATCAAACAGGTATGATGTACAATGATTCTGGAACGTATTCCGATACATTGACGTCAACTCAGGGTTGCGACTCGATTATCACCATTCTGTTAACCGTTTACCCAATTGAAGTTGTGTCAGTGAATGTCACTGCGTGTCAGTCGTATTTTTGGACAGAAGCAAATCAAATGTTGACCGCTAGTGGAACCTATTCGGCATTGTTTCAGTCCGTATTTGGCTGTGATTCGATGGTGAGTTTGACGTTGCAATTAAATTTTCCGGATACAACTTATCAAAACTTGACTGCTTGTGAAGGGACGTATTGGTCTGAGGCTGGCATTTGGATGAATACAACGGGTGTTTATGCACATATTTTCCAAAATGTGACGGGATGTGACTCCATTGTCTATGTAGATTTTGTTCTTCAGTCCTTTAATGCAAACTTAATCATTGACGCAACGACGGGGAATGCCACTGCTGTTCCGGCTGCATGGTCGTATGTTTTTATTTCTTGTGAGAATGGGGTGGCACTTCAAAATGGTATCAATCCTAGTATTACGTTAACTTCGAATGGGTTGTATGCGGTCGTTGTTACCATAAACGGTTGTATTGATACAAGTGATTGTGTTTCGTTTTCAAGTGCTGGAATGAATGAGTTTCAAAAAACCTACATTCAACTTGCACCCAATCCATGCGAGGACGCGTTTCATGTGAATGGTTTGGAGCAGGATGGGACGACGTTTTTATTGAAGGATGTTTCTGGAAAAGTGATGTTGGAAGGACAATTTGCATCTGCTAAGAATGCCGTAGTGCAAGTGGATACGTTTGTTTCAGGAGCTTATTTTCTAGTATTGCCGGAACAAAACACGTGTTTACGATTGATAAAGCAATGATGCCTTTTTCTCTTGAATCAGAAAAATAAATAGTACAGCATCGTAGCTAAAATGTGCAGCGATGCTAAACCATAATCCAAAGTGGATAAAGCCAAAAGCGATCAGAAAAATAAAAGGTAGTACGATAAGTCCATAAATGGAAAATCGCCAATTCCACGGGTTTAAATACCCATGTAGCGCTACAAATACGATCGATGTCAACCATGGTCCACTCCAAAGTTGCAAGCCGGCGCGAAATAATAATTCTTCCCCAATGCCCGCGCAGAGCGATAAAAACAGCCCGTCGAAATAGGTGAGGGGCATTTGTTCGATGATGTGATCCACTTTGTTCGGAACTTTATCGAAGAATGGCGCTTTCATGAATAAATAAGCCAAGAATCCATAAATGATCCCGAGTTCAATTCCGTAGCCAATTGGAATTATTTGGAAAGATTCGAATTGGAAAAAATCTCTCCAGTTCAAACCATAGATCGTATGCGCAAGAAAGTAGCCAGGGAAAGGGAAAACGAAAAGTGTAACCAATCCGAGAATCCGTATTTTAACTAAATTTTGCATTTTTTTTTGAAAGAATATTTGGTAACTAAGAAATTAACTTCTATATTCGTCCTGCTAAACCTAAAAGAACGCCTATAGATCAAATTTACTTTTAATTGTTGACTTTTCAGCAGAAATTGTAAGTTATGGTTTTATCTTCGTTGAGCGATTCTGAATTAATCCGTTTGTATATTAATGAAAATGAAAGTGCTTTTGAGGTGCTTTTAATGCGTTACAAAAATCAGCTTTTTAAATTCATATATATGAAAGTGAAAGATGTTGATTTAGCGAACGATGTTTTTCAAGATACGTTTATCAAAATCATTCAGAACATCAAACTGGAAAAGTATAATGAAGAAGGGAAGTTTCTTCCTTGGGCGACTCGAATTGCTCAAAACTTAATCATCGATTATTTCCGTAAACAAAGCAAAGTGCGCATTTTCTCTGAGCGCAATAGTTTTAATGATGACTTTAATATCTTTCAACGCATTGCTAGTGAGGATAAAAATTACTTGCAACAAATTTCTTCTGAGGAATTAGATGCGCAGTTAATTCAATTAATGCAACATTTGCCAAAAGCACAACGTGAAATCGTGGAATTACGCATCTTCAAAGATTTGTCTTTCAAGGAAATCGCAGAGTCTGAAAACATCAGTATCAACACTGCGCTAGGTCGTATGCGATATGCATTAATTAACCTGCGTAAAATGTGCGAAGAAAACGAGATTGTCACACATTTCGCTTAATCTTTTAAGGAAGTTATTTTTCCTCATTCCGCAAGGCTTTTCATCCTATTTTGGCTATCTTTGTCCCTTAAAATGATGAGATTGCTATGTTTGAAAATTTAACGGATAAGTTTGAACGCGCGTTTAAAGTCCTCAAAGGTCAAGGACAAATAACCGAAATTAATGTCGCTGAAACGCTGAAAGAAGTGCGTCGTGCACTATTAGATGCCGATGTTAACTTTAATACTGCAAAGCAATTTACGAATACGGTAAAAGAAAAAGCACTCGGACGTGATGTATTAACCGCTGTTTCTCCAGGACAATTAATGATAAAAATCTGCCACGAAGAATTGGTGGAATTAATGGGGGGAAATGAATCGGAGATTAACCTGAAAGGAAATCCGTCGGTCATTTTAATGTCAGGACTTCAAGGTTCTGGTAAGACCACTTTTTCAGGAAAACTTGGATCCTATCTCAAAAATAAAAAAGGCAAAAAAGTATTATTAGTTGCCTGTGACGTTTATCGTCCAGCAGCGATAGATCAACTCCATGTACTTGGCGAGCAATTAGCAATTGAAGTATTTTCTAATCGTGAGGAGAAAAATCCGGTGGCGATTTCGCAAGCAGCGATTCAATATGCGAAAAGCAATGCATTTCAGGTCGTTATCATCGATACCGCTGGACGTTTAGCGGTTGATGAGCAAATGATGAATGAAATTGCTCAAGTAAAGCAAGCTGTTCAACCAAACGAAACCTTGTTCGTTGTGGATTCCATGACGGGACAAGATGCCGTGAACACAGCGAAAGCATTTAACGATCGAATCGACTTTGATGGTGTTGTTTTAACGAAATTAGATGGTGACACCAGAGGTGGAGCTGCATTGTCGATTAAGGCGATTGTCAACAAGCCAATTAAATTTGTTGGTACCGGAGAGAAAATGGACGCGTTGGATGTTTTTTATCCATCACGTATGGCCGATCGTATTCTCGGAATGGGTGATGTCGTTTCCTTAGTGGAGCGTGCGCAAGAACAATTCGACGAAGAAGAAGCAAGAAAATTGCAGAAGAAAATCATGAAAGATCAATTTGATTTTAATGATTTCCTTTCTCAGTTACAGCAAATTAAAAAAATGGGTAACGTGAAAGACTTAATGGGAATGATTCCAGGAATGGGAAAAGCCATGAAGGATGTTGATGTACCTGATGATGCCTTTAAAGGAGTTGAAGCCATTATTTTATCCATGACGCCAAAAGAAAGATCCAATCCTTCGTTGTTAAATAACGCACGTAAAGCACGTATTGCAAAAGGAAGTGGGACAAGTATTCAAGATGTCAATAAATTGATGAAACAATTTGAAGACATGCGCAAAATGATGAAAATGATGAGCAATCCACGCAATATGATGGGGATGATGAGCAAGTTAAAGGGCATGGGAGGAATGCCGGGAATGTAAATGGAAGAATTTGATCTATATCCACCGAAACCAGTCATTGAAAAAGTAAAGGTTGAAAGCAATTGGGGATTGACCTTCTTTTCTATGGTGCTTTTTGTTGGGACATTTCTATTTATTTTTAAAGATCAACTGCGCTTTGTTCTCTTTTTAATTTTGGTGCTTTTCATTCATGAAATGGGACACTTTCTGTTGATGAAATGGTATAAATATGACAATGTACGCATGTTGTTTATTCCATTGATGGGCGCTTTCGTTCAAGGAAACAAAGAAAAATATTCTCAAAAAGAAAGCTTTTTTGTGATTTCAGCCGGACCCTTTCCGGGAATTTGGATGGGATCTATCTTGTTGATATTGGCTGCCATTTATAAAGAAGAGTGGATGTTGGAACTCAGTTTCCTTTTTCTGTTTTTAAACGTCATTAACTTAATCCCCATTGATCCATTAGATGGTGGACAACTATTCAAGTTGTTTGTTAGCCGTAAACGAGATCTTTTTTTAATGATTTTTGCTTTGATTTCATCCTTGGCAATGATCGTTGTTGGATGGTTTATTGATAATTACATTATTTTATCCTTTGGATTTTTGATGGGATTTAAAGTTCGAAGTTTTCAACGAAATTATCATCTTCGATCTATTTTAGACGACAAGCAAATTCGTTATGAATCGACTTATGATGAGTTGAGTAATGAGGAATATGCAAAAATCAAAGAGGTCCTTATCGAAGAAACGCCCACGTTGAAAAAATACCTCAGTATTTCAGAGGAAAACAATGAAGAGTTACTTGCATCTCATGTGAATGCAACTTTGTTGGCTCCTGTAAAACAGGATGCTCGCCTATGGTTAAAGATTGGCATTGTTTTTATGTGGTTACTTTCGTTAAGCTTTCCCGTCTATCTATTGGCAAGTGACCTGTTGGACTTTGCTTGGTACTTTGAAAAATTTTAAACTGGATCATGAAATACTTCTTTTTTAGTCTGATTGTTTTCCTAGCATCGGCTTCGTTTGGGCAGTGTGAACAAGTGTTGGTGTCTGGAAGAGTGTTGGATACAATGAACCGTGACGCATTTTATAATTTAATGGTAATCAATAAATCAACTGGAAGGGGAGTTTTTGGTCAGCCGAATGGCTATTTTTCAGTGTATGTTCGTCCTGGAGACAAAATTGCTTTATCAACCAAAGGATATCCCGTTTATGAATTCAATGCCATGGCGGATAAAGATTGTCAAAATCACATTCTGGCTTATATTGAACGCATTCCACAGGAAATTGAACAAGTAGTCGTTCGTCCATTGAAATCCCTTGAACAAATCAAAGAAGAGCGTGAAGCCTTGGCTCAACGAGAAACGAGGTTAGTTACGGGAATCAATGTCATGGAAAGTCCAATTACGGCTTTATATCAAGCTTTTTCGAAGAAAGAACAGCACAAACAGTGGATAGCCGAACAACAATACAAGGATGATCAACGTCGCGTTGTGAAGGAATTACTTCGTTTATATGTGGCGTTTGATATCATTGATCTTCCAGAGTCAACCTTTGATGATTTCATTACGTTCCTCAATATTGATGAGAGCTTTATTAAAACAGCGACTGAAATGGAATTAATCCTGTTTATCAAAGACAAATACGAACATTTCAAAATACTCAATAAATAAATTATTGAAGTCGTTTTGTTGGTTCCCAAATGCTGGATTTTATTCCACCTAAATACTTGAAAAATCCAAGAAATAAGGCAATGTTCATCGAAGTAAAGTGAACAATGTAACGCAGCCATTTAATGTGGATATTCCATTTCTTTCCAAGATAATCCGGAATGAAAAGCAAGATCGGTAGCATGAACATGAAATGTACGATTTGATAAGCCACCTGATCCATCAAAAAGGCCGAGCTAATCAGAATGTACAACATGAAGAAGGGGAGAATCCAACGTAGGAATTTATGCGAAAAGAAGGCGTAAGAAATCCCGTTAAATCGAAACAACATCGTCCAAAAACGACTTAAATTCTGGAAATTACCTGCAGAAATGCGGATTTTACGTTTGAATTCAATCCATGATTCATTGGAAACATCTTCAAAAACACGTGCTTTTTGCTCGTTAATGCAATGAAATCCTTTCTTTAAAATGAGCATGTTCAAATAGAAATCATCGACAAGAAAATGCGTAGGAATTGGTTCAAAACAAATTTTACGAAATGCGAAACATCCGCCAAAAGGACCCATCATCGCGCCCCAAATTTTCCCTTCGGCAAATTTCGTTTGAACTTCATTTGAAATGTAGCCATTTTCAGCCATCGAAATCCCTGTTTCTTTTATTCCAAAATGCTCCATTCGACTATCAACCAATCCAATTTTAGGATTCTTAAAATGTTTGATTAATTCTCTTAATGTGGCTTCTTCAAAAAGAACATTGGCATCTGTCATGACAATGAGTTCATTGCTTGCCGCTTGTACAAGTTTGTTAACCACATTGATTTTACCTTGTCTTTCTGAAAACTCGAACAATTTTAAGTGTGGGAATTTGCCTTCAAATGTGCGAACGATGGAACAGGTTTCATCTTGACAATTATCAGCTCCAATAAACAATTCAATCTGAGATAATGGGAAATTGGTTTGAAGCAACGTTTCAAGTTTTTGACCAATGACTTTTTCTTCGTTATGCGCTGGAATAATGATGGTGATGGAAGGTAAATCATCAGAATAAACGCACTCATTTGTTTGGCGAAAACGGGCGAAAAATTGAATCATTTTGGGATAGACCACATAACTATGTATGATGAGTCCAACTCCGAGCCATAAAATGATTTCAACGAATAGCATGCTTCCTTCCTCAGGTCACAATATTAAACATAATTTGCTGATTGTACTGTAAAATCAATCAATGGACATGAATTCTTTTTGCAATAATTCGCGAACAATTTGAGACGAAAAAGCAGATTGGATGTATTCTTTTCCCATATTACCTCGTTCTTGCTGCTTGTCCACATCGGAGATTAATAACAGTACATCCGAAATGAACTCTTGGGCATTTGCATGGATCGGCATATCATCTTGGAATCTTAATCCTTCTGCTGCTTTCGTCGTCAGTACACAAGGGACGCCAATACTCATTGCTTCCATTACTTTCATTTTGATTCCAGAACCTGATTGAAGTCCGGCGACGAAAATGCCATTTTCTGCCATAAACTGAAGTGGATCTGCTGCAAATCCATGAATGTGAATGTTTTTTCCATTTATTTCATCTGGAAGTAGTTCACATTTTCTTCCCGCAATGTGCAGTTCAATCCTTGGGTTATTTTCCAAAACACGGGGAAAAACTTCGTGAACGAGCCATTTCACTGCTTCGACATTCGGTTCCCAATCAAAAGCGCCAAGAAAACACAAACGTTCATTCGTCCATTCGATTTTTCGGTTCTGCTCTGGCATGGAGGATGGAACGTGAAGTGTTTTTTTATTCGTTCGTTCCTGAATGAAAACCTCGTCTGAACTTGAAATAGACAGAATTTGATCAATGTTTTTCCAGATCGTTAACTCTTCTTTTTTCAGTGTAGCGGCAAGTTTTCGAAGGTACCACGCTTTCATTGGATTCTTTTCATTTGTCGCTAAATCTTCCCAAATTCTATATTCGATGTTGTGAGAACGATAATAGATTTTACCGTGAAAATGAGCACGAATGATTGGAAGATAAATAGCAGAAAATAAACTTTCGCAAATCACGATATCGTAGGCGTTTGACCGTAATTTTTCGACCAATACGCGGGACACATTTTCCGAGAGAAATCGTTTGGTGTGATACGATTTTCCAGAAAGCAAAGCCTTGAGTGCAGGGAAAACTTTTAAGGTTGTATCGATCTCAATTCCTTGAAAGGTCACATTTGTAAAAGTCAGATCGCTGTAATATTTTTCTTCGAATGGATGTTTGTGCGTGCTGAGCGTTACATAATCGATGTGCTCGATTCGTGGTGTTTCACTTAAGTCCATTAAAAAACGTGTCATGGCCAGGCAGCCACCATCAACAATCGGGTAGGGGGGCTTGTGACTAAGAACGAGTACGCGCATTTTTTCTGATGAATTTAACGACGAACTTTGTCCACATTTCTTTTGAAAATACTTGAGCATCATTGGCTGCTGCTCGGGTAATTATCCACGCAATAGGCGTAAAAAAGAATCCAGCTAACCACATGCCGATAAATGGAGAAACAGTGTTTGTTTCTGCTAAATTTTGGCCAATGCTATTCAACATAAAGTACACCATGAATGTCAAGGCTGCGACAACAACAGGTGCGCCAAAACCACCCTTGCGAATGATGGCACCTAAAGGTCCACCAACAAAAAATAAAATAACCACAGCATAGGTGAGGGCAAGTTTTTTGTGAAATTGAATCCAATATAAATCAGATTCTTTTTCCATGACTTCCATAAATTGATATTGATTATCAATGGTTTCGTTGGTTCTTCTTAAACGTGATATGACCGTGTTTCTCGCTTGTAATTTGTCAACATCCGTCAGCTGATTCCATTTAACTGTTGGCACGGTCAGTTGATTTAGTCCTGAATTTGGGTCTTGGGGACTAATTGCGTCATTAAAAAAAACAAATTCTTTCCCTGTGTTTTTGGCAAAAGAGGCTAATATTTGACTTTTTTTCTTTTCTAAGGAATCCATGACATGGTGAATTTGAAAGACATTCATCATTTCATATTTGTCTGTAAATAAATCTTCATCGGTTCGATTCAAGTTAAATCCTGCCAAGTTCAATTTATAGGTGCCATGTTCGAAGTAGGAAATCCGTGAAGGACGACCTGATGGATTCTGTATGCTTCCATCCGGAAGAAACAAGGGGTTTTGAATGTCAAGTTCTTCCAATACCCTGCCGTTTTTCAAGTCGAAAAACATGTATTGCCCGTTGATCGACTTATAAATTCGGGCTTCTGTTGCTTTTACCGTTTTTAATTCACTCGGATGACTGTAATCGTGAATCGTAATTCCCTTATAGACAGAGTCGTTATAGGCATCTACTTTTATGGAAAATCCTTCGAAATCCTTTGTGTAAACTCCAGGGGTAAGAATGGATGATATTTTTGTGTTTTGAATGTCGTAAATTAAGGTGTGGAATTTAAGATTGAATACAGGAATGACATAATTCGCGAAATAAAATGTACTAATCGAAATAATAGTCACGATTACCATGAGTGGACGCATGATGCGATAGAGTGATAATCCACTTGATTTTAGGGCGGTTAATTCATTGTTCTCAGCAAAACTCCCGAAAGTCATTAAGGAAGAAAGTAAGATGGCTAAGGGTAAAGCTAATGGAATTAAATTGGCTGAAACATAGAAAAGTAATTCTAAAATTACCCAAATACTGAGTCCTTTTCCCATTAAATCATCCATGTAAACCCAGAAGAACTGTAGAATTAAAATGAACATCGAGATCACCAGGGTCACAATAAATGGACCTGCGAATGATCGAATGCTAAATAGGTACAGTCTTTTCAATCCTGAAAATTTCGGCAAAGGTAGCTAATAAACGTAGAAAAAAAGGAAGAATTGTGCGAACTACGAACCAATCACTCGTTTTAAATCATTTACTTGTTGATTCCATAACATGACTGCACCTTCTTTATCTTCTGGATAAGCAAAATCGGTAATTTGTAACGAAACGGAGGAGGTCATCGGATCAACAATATAGGCGATTTCGAAATAGACGTCGAGCTCTTCTTCTTCGTCAGAAAGCCAGCGCCATCTAATTTTTGAATTAGGACGATTAAAAACCAATCGTGCTTCTTCTTCGTTTCCATCCCATTCGAAGGAGTAAATATCGTCTTTAATGTTGACATCGTCCGCGAACCATTCTGACAAACCATCCGGAGTGTTGATCAATTTATCCAACACGCGTGGAGAAGTTTTTAGAAGGAATTCCAATTCGTATTTTTCTTTCATGGGACTTCAGTAAATAATTCTAATTTTGTTAAGTCTCTGCAATATACTAATAAAATCGTGAAAGTTCATGAATTTTGCCATTGAACGTATAGGAAATCAACTTTTTAAGTACCGTGGATTTGTTCCTATTGTTTTTGTTGTGCTCGCATTTGTGATTCAATTACAGGACACCCAAGTGCGTTCCGACTATTGGTTTTATGAGAAGCTAGCACTTTTTTTGGTTGTTTTAGGACATTTGATTCGGGCTTTAACAGTTGGGCATCGAAGTATGCAAACATCCGGAAGAAATCGCAGTCATCAAGTGGCGGAAGTGTTAAACACGCGCGGAATGTATTCCATCGTTCGACATCCTTTGTATTTGGCAAATATCTTGATATGGATTGGCTGGGCAGCCTTATTGTGTATTCCTTGGTTAACAGTCGTTGCGACGATGGTCTTTGTTGTTTATTACTTTTTCATCATGTTTGCAGAAGAACAATTTCTTCGAAGAAAGTTCGGTGCGGCTTATGAAACTTGGCATCATCGAACTCCTCGATTGATTCCCAATCCATTTCTATATTCGTCAAATTCGAATGACTTTTCTTGGAGAATTGTCTTTAAAAATGAGTACCCAGGTTGGACCGCGAGTTTGACAATTGCGTTGTGTATTTATTCGTTATTGATCAATAAACTTTATCCTTTTGAGGAAAATAGTTCTCTTTATTTGAAAGGTTGGCTGATTTTAGGTGGTGGAATAGCCATTTTTGGCTTGACCTTTCGTTATTTGAAACACCGAACAAACGTATTTCACGAAATGGATTAATGTCCGCTCTGGAAAACTTGACGTTGCTGTAAGGACCTGCCTAAGGTCAGTTCATCGGCATATTGAAGTTCTGATCCAACCGCAATTCCTCTTGAAATGGAGGTAATTAAACAATCAAAACGTTGGAGTTTCTTGAATAAGTAAAAATTGGTAGTGTCACCTTCCATTGTTGGACTCAAAGCGAAAATGATTTCTTTGACGGATTCTTTTTCTAACTTCAAAAGGAGGGATTCGATGTTTAAATCGGCCGGACCAATTCCATCCATTGGAGAAATAATTCCTCCTAAAACATGATATATTCCTTGATAGGTCGCTGTTGATTCAATGGCCATTACATCGCGAATATCTTCAACGATACAAATGGTTCCGTGATCTCTTTTCGGATTGGCACAAATGGAACAAACAGGTTCGTCTGTCATATTGCCACAACTTGAACAATGCAATACTTTTTGTTTGAAGTCAATCAGTGCATTGGTGAAATCGGCAATTTCAACTTCACTTCGCTTAAACAAATCCAAAGCCAATCGTAAGGCAGAACGACGTCCAACACCGGGAAGAGTGGCTAATTGATCGACTGCTTTTTCAAAGTATTTGGATGGAATATTCATGCCCTAAAATGAGCTTCAAAAGTACTTATTCTTTTTCAATCAAAGTGAAATCGATGGAAATACTCAGCAGATGTTTCAAGTCCCTCGTAACAATTGATTAACTTTGTGACGCAATGGCAGCGAAAGAATTAAATATCCGAAATAAACGTGCCCGCTTCGAGTATCACTTGGAAGAGGAATTTACGGCTGGAATGGTTTTATCTGGAACAGAAATTAAAAGTATTCGCAATGGTAAAGCAAGTATTCTAGAGGCCTATTGTATTTTTTCCAATAATGAGGTGTGGATTCGAAACATGCATGTAACAGAATATGAAAATGGTTCCTTTTACAATCATAAACCACGTGCCGATCGCAAAATATTGCTGAATCGAAAGGAAATCAATCGCATCGAAAAATTCTTAAAAGTCAAAGGAAATACCATTATTCCGTTGAAATTGTTTCTTTCGGAAAAAGGATGGGTTAAAATTGAAATCGCCTGTGCGGTCGGTAAAAAACTACACGACAAGCGTCACGATTTAAAAGAAAAAGATGATCGAAGAGAAATGGATCGCGCGTTGAAACGCTAGATATTAATCTTTGATTACTGGATAACCTGGGAATTTCGTTTTATCGAAAACAAACTTTTTATCATCGATTTCTGGATTTGCCGTGAATTTCGTTAGGGAGTAAGTCATAACGGTTCCATCTTTCGCCTTCAAAATAGCTTTTTTCAATTCATTATCTGATTTCGAAATGTAAAGTACGATGGTGTGATATTCAGCTTTTGCAGGAACTTTCGGGAATAAGTCAATGATGTAAACAGATTCTCCATTCAATTTATCTTCGCGATCGAATTTGTTTTTAAACCCAGTTTCCCAAATCGTCATGAGTTTTTTTGGATTGATTCCGTCTTCGTCATCCGTTGCATCTGATTCATAAACCGATTTTTCTTCTTTAATAACAGTCCAAGTTTTAATACCATTGGAAATAATCGTGTTGTCTCCGTAAGATGCGTAAAATTTATTCCCTTTTACCCAGCCTTTTCCTGTTTCATTCTCATTTGTTCCACTGGATGCATTTTTGATACTTGCATTAAATTCGATGTAAAAAGATTTCATCGATTTCATTTTGGTAGAGACTTTGTCAAGGATTCCTTGCGCTTTAGCATCTTGAGAAAATACGTTTCCTACTTGAAGGAAAAGAACGGTTAGAAGGAGGTAAATTGATTTCATGTGTTAAATTTCAGTGCAAATATCAGAAATTATGCCAAGAACTAAAAATATAGTTATCGAATGATGACAATCGCTTTGTTCAATAGTTGGTTTTTCGTTTCAATTTGTAAGATGTAAGTTCCTGTAGATAGGTTTTCTGGAATTTCAATCGTTTTACTTTGAGCGTTTGATATCGTTTTTAAGGACTTTCCATCTGGACTAATCAATTTCATTTTTAGAATTCCTTCACCATCAACATGTAAACAAGAACCACTTTGAATGGGGTTTGGATAAATGGAAAAATCTGTTTTTGTTGGATCTTGAATTCCAGCCATGGAGCCAAGATTGATGTTATCCAAATAAATATTATTTCCCCATCCACCAATATTTCGAAAGGCCACTTGAACATTTGTTTGGCCAAAAAATGCGCTTAAATCCACTGAATCTGTTCGCCATTGGTCTCCTGTTGGAATAAATGAACTTTGATTATCGGGTGAAGTAGCTAGTGAAGTTCCTCCTTTTAAATACACTTGCTGATAGCTTGCCCCACAATCTGTGGAAATCATCACTGCTAAGGAATCTGAATAACCACTTCCCCAACGCGCATAAGCTACATCAAAATATAAATAGGGTTGAATATCCAAATGACTTGCATCTAAAGGCATCACAAGATCATCGGATGTGTGTTGTGAATTTATGTCATAGTTGTTAAACACGGCTGCTTGACTCGAATTTCCATATCCTCCGGCGTTCGTCGATAAGCTCCAAGTTCCTCCGCCATCTTCATTATTGATACTCCAACCATTGGGCAAAAAACTGGTTTGAAAATCCTCGTGAATTCCCGTTTGTAATTGAAAGAATGAAACATTTACCGTCAAACTGTCTATATCTGTGTGTCCAGCAGCATCCGTAATTTGCAAAATCGCCAAATGATCGCCCGCACTTGAAAATTTCACACTTGGATTTCTCGCTGTTGAACTGGAAGGTGAACCTGTTGGAAATGTCCAATTCCAACTTGCATTTGTGTGATTTAAAAATGAATAATCATCAAAATAAAATGAATCGATTGCACAAACAGCTACCAAATTAAGTTTGTCCACTGTGATGCGACAAATGGGAAGTGAAGGAATTTCGTTCAATGCACTTTCAAAAATTCCTTTTCCGTAGGAAGCGAGTCTAATTTTAGCATCTCTGTAAAATGGTTTCAAGCTATTTCCACTGATAAAGGTTGGAAGTCCAGCGTTGTCAAGTACAAATGGATTCGTATTCGTTCTATAGTAAACCGCTTTGTTGGTGGCTACGTAAATTCCGCCAGTTGTTCCCGCAATATGAACCAATGATTGCACATTTTCATTATTCAAAATAGCTGTGGTGAGATTGGTCCATGTTTGACCACCATCGGTTGTTTTGAATACCTTATTTCCGTTGGCTCCACTAACGTATGCCAGCCAAAGTTCATTTTCATTAAGTGGATTTAAAGAAAGAAGCATCAAACGACTGTTTCCTGATGGTAGCGTCAAAGACGTCCATGTTTGACCTCCATCACTTGTTTTCCAAATTTTACCAATGTTCCCAGAAGCAGGTTGTTGATTTAAATAAATCACCTTTGGATTCGAAGAAGCGATTTCGATGGATTTTACTTGGTCTCCAGAATTCGTTCCAAAGGTATATACTTCTGTGAACGAAGCTCCTGCATCTGTCGTTTTATATAGTTTATGGTCCTTGCCAATGTAAGCAATCCCGTAGCAATTAGGATGGAATTCCATTTCACTTGATTCCGCTGGATAGTAACTTTCATTGGGCGCATTTCCAAATGGCGCACCAGCGATGGGGTCAGATAAATTCAAGGGAATTCGTTTTCCGCCAATGTCAGAGAAATAGGTCAAACGATTTTTTCCAGGATTCACATATCCTGTTGCTGCTTCACCGCCTCCAAGTTCAAGGAAATTTCCAGCACCATAATTTTCATGATAGGCAAGGTCTCCGTTGTGGTACAATCCACCAACGAGCACGTCTTCATTCCATCCAGCTCCAAAGCCCCAAAAATCGGAACCATGAACACCTGACATTCTAAATTCTGGTTCTGAACCAAAAAAATCGGTCGAATGGTACACGCCTCCATCGGTTGTAATCCAAGCTTCATTCCCTACCAAACGAAAATCTTGATTGTCCACATGCATGTGCAATGGTCCGCCAACGTAGCCGTTTAATGCCGTAAACGTGGCGCCACCATCTACTGATTTGTAAATGTTTAATCCACCAACCAACAAAATATTTGGATCTGTTGGATGAACCATAATGGCACAGTTGTAAAATCCTTGGTGATATAGCCATGTATCAGTTCCAATCGCTAAATTGATGTGTGAGGCGGAATAAGGTCCACCAACTGGTCCATTGGGAAGTGTCCACGTTGTTCCTCCGTCATCACTTCTGAATACACCAATGTAACCGATGTCATTTGGTTTTGATTCTCCAATCAAATAGGCATATACGCGATTTGGATCAGCAGGAGTAACGGCAATTCGAGCTCCACCATCGTTTCTCGCTGGATCATTGGAAGAATACCACCCCGTTGTTTGTACAAGCCAATTTTGACCAGCATCTGTAGATTTGAGGAATTCACAATTAAGCGTACTTCCGTTGTGTTTCACTAAATACAATAGGTTACTATTTCCCGTATTCGCTTTGATGTCATAACTCGCATCTGAAAATTGTTGCGTCCAGTTTAATCCGCCATTACTGCTTTTGAACAATCCTTTATCTGTTGCGGCAAAGACTACATTATTATTGCTTGGAAGAATGAAAATTTCATTGACACCCAAATTGGTATTTGGAAGCACATTTGTCCAGTTTAGTCCACCATCTACTGATCGAAAAACGCCTTTATTTCCTCCGGCAAAAACTATGTTTGGATTGGTGTCATCTACTTCAACAGACGTTACACCGCTACCAAAATCAATGGTCATGGAAACACAAACCCAATTCAAACCTGCGTTGATACTTTTATAAACTTCACCGGGTTCGGTGCCACAATAACACACATTTGGAGTTCCGATACATTGGTCAAAACTATAGGTGTTTGTCTGACCAGAACCTTGCGTCTGTCCTTCTTGGAAATTTGTAATCGGACCAACCACGCTCCAATTGGACGATTTCTGTTCCTGTTGTTTTCTCAAATAATCTTTGTCCATTTGCGTTTGAACTGCAGCACTTGGTTGGATGATAAATCCTTGTGCATTCAAATAGGGTAATGCGGCTCTTCTCCAACGTTTGTAATATTGCGTATGATAATTTTTAATGAAATCATTCGTTTGGTAAAATGCTCGATATAAGGCATCTACTTCATAGACACTTGGATGCTCACTGTACATCAACTGAGCCCATTCTGGAAGAAGGGTGATTTCATAGGAGCTCGGTTTTTTAAAGTTCTGGGCATGGATTGTTCCGAAACAACCAAATGATAAGGTAACGACAAATAATAGATTTCGCATAATAGCACAATTGATGATGACTAAGATACGATTTTCCAGGTAATTCTAATTGATAAAACGTGCTTTCCAATCAGGATCTGGAATCATACATGTTTCCCTCATTCCAAAGACCTTATACCTTCTTCTTGCACAAAAACGATACAAGGCATTTCGAAAAAAAGATGGAATGAGTTTGAACACAGAAAAGACTTTCCAAAGACCTCCCAAATCGGAAAGAATTTCAAGAACGGCATTGCTTTCCGTGAGGATTTCCCCATCCTTCATGTATTGAATCGAATCCATCGGACTCGTTTGTAATTTGCGTAACTGAAATTGCTGTTGTACAAATTCAGATTGGGCGGTCGAAAAGTAAAATTGTTTCGCTGAATCTCTTTTCAAGATAAACTGAACGAATCGATTACAAAGAATACAGACTCCATCAAAAACAATGATTTTTTTCTCTTGCATTATTTCGTGATTGGCACCTCGATTTTTTTCGCGTTTTTCACTTTCTCTTTTGTTAGGGCTAAGTCAAGAACTTCCGACATGCGTTCAACAAAATGGAAGGTGATTCCTTTTAAGTATTCTTCCTTGATTTCGTCAATATCTTGTTTGTTTTTCGCACACAAAATAATTTCTTTGATTCCTGCTCGTTTTGCAGCCAAAATTTTCTCTTTGATTCCACCAACAGGTAGAACATCACCTCTTAAGGTAATTTCACCGGTCATTGCCAAGTTTTTCTTTACTTTTCGCTGCGTAAAAACCGAAGCGAGGGAAGTGAGCATGGTAATTCCTGCGCTCGGACCATCTTTCGGTGTT
>JBJTMU010000113.1:0-27097 GCA_046070685.1 Flavobacteriales bacterium
CTCAAAACTCCCGGTCATTCCTTCACCCTCTTTCGGAATAGGGTTTCCAAGAATTTCTAATTTCTCATCTAATCTGTAGCGATATAGAGCATCATTCGTCAACTTGTTCAATTCTTCCGCTAAAACCGATCTTCCAACTTGTTTTTGAATCAGAGCCATGGGTACATTTCCTGGACGAAATCCAGGGATTTTCGCTGTTTTTCTATATTTCTCCAACGAAGCTTTCACTTTCCCCTGGTAATCCTCAGGAGCAATGTTGACTTTAAGAATGGCATTCTGTGCATCTACTTCTTGACGAGTAATGTTCATTTTATTATTTTTTTGTCAATTTACTTAAAAAAAAAGGCCTCGTTACACCAACGAGACCTTTCGTGCGGATGGAGGGACTCGAACCCGCACACCTCTCGGCACCAGATCCTAAGTCTGGCGTGTCTACCAATTTCACCACATCCGCAATTATCTTAACTCTTTGGGTTCTTTTACCCATGCCCTTAGATGTTTCCATCTCAATTGGGATGCAAAGATAAGGGTAATTTTTTAAAATGAACGTTTCAAATGAAAATTATGTTCTTTTTTCCTGCATGATTGTTCGAATCTCCTTCATAAATTCAGAAGCATACACGAAACTAAGGATCTCAGGGTTGTCTGTTGTAATGATGGAATCTTTGTCTCCACTCCACCATTTTTTACCTTGATGGATGAATAAAATATTTTGACCAATTTCAATCACACTATTCATGTCATGCGTAATCACAATCGTTGTCATGTTATATTCTGCCGTAATATCTTTAATGAGCCCATCAATTACAATGGACGTTTTCGGATCTAATCCAGAATTGGGTTCATCACAAAAAAGGTATTTTGGATTCATGGAAATGGCTCGAGCAATTCCTATTCTCTTTTGCATTCCACCGCTACATTCTGCCGGAAAAAGTTTGTTTCTCCCAGTTAAATTGACACGATCAAGACAAAAGTCAACACGTTTTTGCATTTCTCCTTTGGTCATATTCGTAAACATGGTCAAGGGGAACATAATATTTTCTTCTACCGTCATGGAGTCGAACAACGCAACACCTTGAAAGAGCATTCCAATTTCTTCACGAATTTTACTTCGTTCCGGACGTTCCATGCTGGTAAAATCTCTTCCATCAAAAAGAATTTGACCTTCATCTACTTCATACAGTCCAACCATGCATTTCGCAAGAACCGATTTTCCTTGACCTGACTGACCAATAATCAAGTTGACCTTTCCTTTTTCAAATTGATGTTGGATATCAAAAAGAACTTGCTGTCCGTAGAAGGATTTATTGACATGTTTTACTTCAATCATGACAATAACAATAATTGAGTGAGGATAAAGTTTGCCACCAAAATTGCGATACTACTACTTACTACCGCTTGGGTCGATGAGCGTCCAACATTGATGGAACCACCTTTCACGTAATACCCATAAAATGACGAAACGGACACAATCAAAAATCCAAACACGACCGTTTTTGTTAAAGCATAGGTAATGTGGAAAGGATTGAAAAACGCACGTAAACCTAGAACATACGTTTCGGTTGTCGTTAAATCAGAAATCATCAAGGACATCCATCCTCCCAGCATACTCAGTGCCATTGAAAAAATGATCAGTACTGGAAAAAACAACACTGCAGCCATGATTTTCGGCAAAACAAGGTGATTCAACGAATTCACCCCCATGATTTCGAGCGCATCAATTTGTTCAGTCACACGCATGGTCCCAATTTCAGAAGCCACATTCGATCCAACTTTCCCAGCAAGAATTAAAGAAATAATTGTTGGTGAAAATTCGAGAATCGTACTTGATTGGGTAATGTAACCTACGGTGTATTTGGGCAATAAAGGATTTGACATGTTCGATGCCGTTTGAAGCGCAATTACCCCACCAATAAAGGTGGACATCAATCCAACAATTGGTAAAGAACTGATACCAATGTTGTCTAGTTCATTCGCCAATCGCGCAAAGAAAATTTTCCATTTTTTAGGCCTCGTGAAGACCATCGTCAACATGAGCGTATATCGTCCTATTTTCTCTAACATTTTCACGAAGCTAAGTTAAGGATATTTTTGAAGGTGGAATGAGAAGCGCTACGTTTCATTTTGTTTTTAACTTTGCTCGTGATTCAGTCGAAAAGAGATCAATTCATTCAAACATTAAATCGCTTCGCCCCAGAAGCCTTTACCGCCTATTTAGCCGACCTCATTCTTGCTGCAAAAGTCACCTTTAAAATTGTACCTGGACGCAGCACCAAATTGGGGGATTTCCGAGTGAAATCAAGCGACGAAAAACCTACTATTACCGTAAATGGCGACCTGAACAGCTACTCCTTTCTAATTACTTCTATTCACGAATTAGCACATTTACAAGCGTTTCGAGATCATGGTTGGCGTATTCAAGCACACGGAATGGAATGGAAACAAGCCTATCGACAACTTTTAGAGCCGATTCTTGTCAGTAAAAACCTGCCTGAAAATCTGGAAAAGGCCTTATGGAAGAACTTCACCAACACTAAAGCATCCTCTTGCACCGATATTCAGTTGAGTCGTACGCTTAAATTGTACGATAAAAATCCAGCAACGACTTTAGAAGAGATTCCACACAAAAGTATTTTTCATTTGAATGGAAAATCATTTGAAAAAGGCTTACTGCGCAGAAGTCGTTATCTTTGTACCGAATTAAAAACGGGTAAACCTTATTTAGTTCACGCATTAGCAACTGTTCAAATCATTGAAAAGCATGAGCACAAATAACTATGGATTAATTATGGCAGGTGGCGTTGGAAGTCGATTTTGGCCAATGTCAACACCTCAAAAACCAAAACAATTTTTAGACGTCCTTGGAATCGGAAAATCCTTGCTTCGATTAACGTTTGAACGCATGCAAAAATCGGTTCCAACCGAACACATTTATATTCTAACCAATACTTCGTACAGAGAATTAGTCAAAGAACAATTACCTGAACTTAGTTTCGAGCAAATTCTATGTGAGCCAATGCGGAAGAATACCGCACCATGTATCGCTTATGCTGCGGCAAAAATTCACACAACTAATCCAGAAGCTACCTTAATTATTTCGCCATCCGATCACTTGATTGTGAACGAAGCACGATTTCAAGAAATTATTTCGACAGCCATTTCTGTGGCAAATGAGAAAAAACACTTGGTGACTTTAGGAATTGAACCAAGTCGTCCAGACACTGGCTATGGGTACATTGAATTTGATTTAAATAGCGGTGTTCAAAAGGGACAAGCAACAGAAGTGATTCAATTCAGAGAAAAACCAAATTTAGCAACAGCGGAAGCATTTATTCAGGCAAAGAATTTTTATTGGAATGCTGGTATTTTTGTTTGGCGAGCGGATGTTATTTTACAAGCACTTGCACAATTCCAGCCGAAATTACACGGAATCTTCACCGATGAGACCTCTGCTTACGGCACAACAAAAGAAACAGACTTTTTGTATCAAGCATTTGATCAATGTGACGATATTTCCATCGATTTTGCGGTCATGGAACACGCGAAAAATGTGTCTGTCGTATTATCAGATTTCGATTGGAGCGACCTCGGCACATGGGGAAGTTTAACAGAGCACTTACCAAAAGACACCGCGAATAATTCGATTATTGGCGAGAATGTTTTTGCCTTTGATTCCAGCAACTGCCTGGTGAACGTACCCAAGGACAAACTCGTTCTGTTAGATGGATTAAACGATTACATCGTCGTGGAATCTGATCACATGTTGATGATACTTAAATCATCCAATGAACAAGAATTGAAAAATTATTTAAAAGTTCTTGAAACAGAACGACCTTCTTTTTTTCAAAAGTAATGGCTAAAATTCGCGACATAGAATTAGGTGAATTTCCTTTATTGTTAGCACCAATGGAGGACGTCAGTGACCCGCCTTTTCGTGCCTTATGCAAAAAACACGGGGCTGACTTGATGTACACTGAATTCATTTCCTCCGAAGGATTGATTCGTGATGCAGCTAAAAGTGTTCAGAAATTGGACATTTTTGAATACGAACGTCCGATTGGTATTCAGATTTTCGGATCTGAAATTGAAAGTATGATTCAATCGGCTGAAATCATTGAACAAGTTAAACCAGACCTTTTAGACATCAATTATGGTTGTCCAGTAAAAAAAGTAGCTTGTAAAGGCGCTGGTGCTGGAATCCTTCAGGATATTCCGAAAATGGTGCGAATGACCGAGGCCATTGTGAAAGCGACTAGTCTCCCTGTAACGGTGAAGACACGTTTGGGTTGGGATGACGACACGAAATACGTTGTTGAGACAGCCGAACGCTTACAAGACATTGGTATCGAAGCGATTTCGATTCATGGTAGAACGAGAAAGCAAATGTATAAGGGGGAAGCTGATTGGACCCTTATCGGAGAGGTAAAAAACAATCCAAGAATGCGCATTCCAGTTTTTGGAAACGGCGACATCGATTCTCCAGAGAAAGCCCTAGAATATAAAAATCGTTATGGCGTTGACGGCATCATGATCGGACGCGCGAGTATTGGTTATCCATGGGTTTTTAATGAAATCAAACACTTCATGGCGACCGGAACACATTTGGCTGCTCCAAGCATTGAAGACCGCGTTCAGGCCTGCCGTGACCACTTAGAAATGAGCATCAAATGGAAAGGAATGCAATTAGGAATCAATGAAATGAAACGTCATTACACGAACTATTTCAAGGGGATTTCACATTTTAAAGAATACCGCACCAAATTGGTATCCAGTTTTGATTTTGATGAAATTTCTGGAATTTTAACCTACATTCAGGAACACGCAGATGAATTTCAATTTGCGCATCCAAGCGAACATTAAATTAATTTATTTCTTCTGAAAATTCGTCGAACTGGAATGTGTAAACTTCCAAAGACTTCATGACGTGTTAAGGAATCAATACTAAAGAAATACTTTGTTCCTTTGTTGGTCCATGTGACATGATTGTTCGTACTTGGAACTAATTGAGGCGCTGATGGTCCGGAATAAAATTGATAGATGGAACCTGATTTCTTCAATTTCAACAAAGGCGAAAATAGAAAACGAAAATCTTCTCCTTCTTTCCGAAGAATTCCTTTTTTCATCAATTTATTTAAGAACAGTTGTCCATATTCATTCATGGAAATCATTGCTGAGTATGTAGGAATAAGTACCTCCTTTTCTCGAGTAACTTCCTCCTCGTTAAAATCTTCATCCAATACGGTTTCGATGTATCGCTCTTTCACTTTTTGCATGCCGCCTTCAATGAAACACAAGTCGCCAGTCCATGCTTGAATAAACTCCGCTATTGGAAATCCAAATCGTTTGCCAATTTTTGAGAATTGAACATACATGGAGTCCTCCTTATTTTTTTTCAATTCATCTATATCCAGGTGAACATCAATCATTCGCTGCGTACCAAGAGAGGATGCATAACTAAGGGCATTTGTTTTACGCTTGAAATAAAGTGGCTTTGTTTTCTTTAAATAGCTTTTTAATTTGAAACTGGAGGAGTCGCTATCGTGTGCAAACATCGCTGTTTCGATTCCCAATGATTTGAGTTTTGACCAATTCGAATAAATAACTAAATGTTCATTTTTGAATTGCTTTTGCGCTAAAAATCTTCTCCAATCTTTGTGTACTCCTAAATGTTGCGCTGAAATAACATGTTCCAATTCTGTTTTGAAATCATTTCCCTTATAGAAAAACACATATCCATCGCCGTAATGAAGATAAGATTTATCTTCTAAATTGTAGTAATATTTATGATCATTGAAGGTCGAATCGGAGATGTCAACAAATTTTCGCAATCGTTCGATGCCACCCATGATTTTAGAGCTATCGCTCAAATGGGCAAATGCTCCCCAGTTGCCATTTTCATTCCCGAACAAATACACATTTTGCTTCAAATCGATTCCATACATTTTTCCTTGTCCAAGTAAAAACTCGTAGGTTGTAAAATCGCGAACGGAGATTTTGTTGTATTGCAGCATCCCACTTGTTTCTCTGGCTAATTCCAATATGTTTGCTGTCGCAATAAAATCAGCTGTAGGAAGTCGATCAATTAAGCGAGGCGGTGTTGGTTTCAAGAAAAGAAAGTTTTTCAAGAAAAGCACCACTCCGAGCGCTCCGGCTAACAATAAAAAGGTACTGATTTTACGAAACACGCTTATGGATTAAAAGTGGTCACGACATACAAGGAATTGATTAAATCTAACAAGTGTTTACCTGTTGTTTCATCCCCTGTAAATGAATATTGCAAGTTAAATTTCGTTTGTTCGTTGGTCGTTTTGCTCGATGTTAAATCGAATTTGCCAGATTTACCTTTCAAAGATTGAACAATTTCTTCCTGACGAGGATTCAATACTCCGGAAGGGAAACGATTCAAGGTTTCTGCAATATCGATATGACTATACATGAAGCCACTTTTTTGAGCTGCTTTGCACTCTTTTCTTGATAAGGCATCAGATCCATAACCGTTGGAATGATTTACCGCCAAATCTTCATCGTTGGTTAAAATAAACAATCCATTTCGATTGATTAAGTACAATGGCGCAGCATCCAAAATGGCATTGTCAAATTTCCAATACCCACCACAATTTTTAAATTTAGAAGTCAAACGACTTAAGTGATTCATCACTTTTTCAGGAATATCTGAACGGTCGATAGAGAATCCAACGGTAAAGATGGGCATATCTTCTTCGGCTTCGGTTTCGCGTTCACCATATTCGAAGGTCTCTTCGTCGTAATAAAATTCAATTTTCTTTGTTTTAATTTTTTTGATTCCGTTAAAGGTACCAAACATACTACCCTTGTAGGTTCCAAATAATGCATCTTTATTGACGAATTCATTCAATAATTCGATGGTCAACACATTCATGGAGATCTGCGCATTTTTTTCATCACTGAGAATCGGCATGATCACTTTGTATGCTTGTTCGTAGGCCTGACGTAAGTTCACATTATAAGTGAAATATGCGGTACTTGATTCAGGAATGTACTTCAATACGTTTTTATCGAACTTCGCATCATTCATTTCTTTGTAAATAGATCCTAATTCTTTCCCGTAATTCGCCTCTACTTGAAATTCAACCACATTGTCTTTCAAAATCAAATCACCCAAAATCACATTACCGGTGTATAATTCATGAATGTCTTGGTACAGCGAAGGCAATACCGTTTGAAAATACCAAAGTCCTTGGGATTTCTCAAAGTTTCTTGAGTTATCGAGGTAAAAAGTTCCAACTGCCTCGTGCGTCATTTGTCCAGCGAAACGCGCATCTGTAGAGAATAAATTCACTTGATCAACAAATAATTCTTTCATCAATCTTTCGAGTTCTCTTTCTTGCAGCACAGATTGAACGCTATCGCGCAATTCGTAGTAATTTTTAATGTTTGGATCTTCTGTTGCATCGGGGAAAGAGACTTGATCCGTTGGTTCATCAACAAATTCTTCTTCATTCAGCACTTCCTCTTCTTCGTCTTGATAATCATCAAACAATTCATAAGGCATTTCATTTCCACGTGCATACCACAAAGAATCTGTCATTTGATCGATGTATTCCATCGTAGGTTCGATGCGAACGAGAATTGCGGTATTTCCCTTAATGATTAAATTATTGAAGAAGGTTCCATACATTTCGACTCCCGGAAATTTCATGTCCAATTGTTGAAAATCATCAAACACCTCGAACAATTGAGCTTTATTTTTTACACCGAAAGTAAAGCCTGAAATTTCATTTTGATAAGTCTTGCCATAGAATAAATTCAAGCGTTGATCGAAATCAATACCAGCATCTTTCAAGGTTTTACCCGAAGTAGAACCATCAAACAATTCCTGGTGCACTTCTTCCATGAATTCGTATTTGACCAAGTCATCCATGGAAATCTTTTGCAACAGATTAATGTTGTTAATACTAAAGACCGTCACGGCATCTTTTGGAATAAATAATTCTGATTTTTGTCCAAATAGCAAAGAGCTTGAGAACAATGTAAAGGAATAAATTAGTGCGTTTTTCACAGGCAATTTTCAAATGAAATATGAAGCGAATTTAATCATAATCTCGTTAGTTTTTCGTCGAGATTAAATAGATTGTATTTTCTAACAAATCTTGGTTTTCTTTGATGCTAAAAGCGCTCGTTTTCACCAACACAGCAGTCTTGCTTTTACTAAGCGTTCCAAGGGTATTGTCAAATTTTTCAATCGGACGATCAAAACGTGTGATAGAAGTGTATGTTCCTTCCTTCAGTAATTCAAGGTCATTCGATTTAAATGCCTTCACTTTCGCACGCGCAAACGCCGGAATGGAACGTTTCAGCTTGTTTCCATCCCAAGTAATCCAAATTTCATCTGCTTCAGGACCTAGCTTTTCTTTTGAAACGGCTTCAATCGCATTGGCCAAACCTGCTTGCAAGGCCATGATACTGGTGAAATCGCAAGAGAATTTCAAGAGAAAATCGGTGTAATTTTCTTCAATGAGTACATTCGAAATACCAGTTTGTGCATCGAGAATCTTAGCGAACTCCCCCACTTTCCCACTGATTTCCTGAATACTTGGTACTTTTTTACCGTCAAGACTATCCAAGGCCAGAATGGAATTCACTTTTACCTTACTGGCAGAAAGATTGATTTTATAACGCAATGTGCCTGATCCATCGTTGTGAATGGTCAAATCATCTGAGATTTCAATACACGAAACCAGGGAAACGAATAACGTAAGTAGGAGTAATATTTTTTTCACGTGCGATGGAAATCAAATGTAATGCCAAAATTAATCAAATAGATTCGTTTGACGTTGACTATCATCCATAAATTCCAATTGTATCGCTGCGGTATTCGCATGTGGTGACAAAATCAATCTTTTATTTACCGTGTAAGCTATTAATTCATCAGAAGAAATGCGCTTGGACAGATCCCATTGAAAGTTTCCACTTAACCAATCAGCTTCCATTTCAGGTGTTAAAATCAAGGGCATGCGTTTTTTTACATTGTGAATTTCTGCCATTAATTCGATTGCTTCACAGGTCACAATGGTAAACGTTTGTTCCCATTTTTGAGTGAATGGATTCATCCAAGAGTCATAGAGTCCTGCAAGGGAAAAAAGTTGTTGTTCTTTGCATTGAATAAAATATGGAATTCGATTTTTACCTTGGTGTTGCCAGTCAAAAAATCCATTTGACGGCACCAAACAATGTTGCCGATTCCATAAATGCTTAAAAGAACTTCGTTCTTCCAATGTTTCGATGCGCGCGTTCAATGTTTTATTTGAAACATCCAAGCGGTTTTCACCTTTAAACCAATGTGGAACAAGTCCCCAGTTCATCTCTTGAATATGGGCATCTTTCGTCACAATTCGCCAGTTGGGATGATCGAAACCAGAGGCATAAAACAGCGGTTTTTCTGGGATTAACTCAGGCACTAGTTTTTGGTAGCGTTTCGCCAAGTCGATATTAACGGAAGTGGAAGAATTTGCGTAGCACATAAGTGAGATTGAAGGTTAAAGTTAAGAAACCTGATGAAAAGTTGGAGTAAAAAAAAGCCACTCTTGCGAGTGGCCATATAGAGTCGTCTCCAGCTATCCGTATAAATCGGGAAGTAGGAAACGGGAAAGAGCCCGAAGGCTCTTGTAAATCCTACATCATACCTGGCATTCCACCACCCATTCCTGCCATAGCAGCAGCTGAGTTAGCTTCTTCCGGTTGATCCGCAATCACACATTCAGTTGTCAATAACATAGCTGCGATAGAAGCTGCGTTTTCCACTGCGATACGCGTCACTTTCGTTGGATCGATGACACCTGCTTTGTACAACGGTTCGAATTTCTCCGTGCGTGCATTGTATCCAAAGTCATCTTTTCCTTCACGCACTTTTTGAACGATGATTGCTCCTTCACCACCAGCATTTGCGATGATTTGACGCAATGGCTCTTCAGCAGCACGCTTCACAATAGCGATTCCTGTGGTTTCGTCTTCATTCGCTCCTTTTAATTTATCCAAAGAATCGATGGAACGAATCAAGGCAACACCTCCACCCGGAACAATTCCCTCTTCTACAGCAGCACGTGTTGCAGCAAGTGCATCATCTACACGGTCTTTTTTCTCTTTCATCTCCACTTCTGTTGGCGCACCAACGTAAAGTACGGCAACCCCACCTGCTAATTTAGCCAGGCGTTCTTGTAATTTTTCGCGGTCATAATCAGAAGTAGTGCTTTCCATTTGAGAACGAATTTGAGCAACTCGTGCTTGAATGTCTGCTTTCTTACCTTTACCATTAATAATGGTTGTATTGTCTTTATCGATTTCAATTTTCGCCGCTGAACCTAACATGTCCATGGTGACATTTTCAAGCGTCATTCCTCTTTCTTCTGAAATCACTTGTCCGCCTGTAAGGATCGCAATATCTTCTAACATCGCTTTGCGGCGATCACCAAATCCTGGTGCTTTCACAGCTGCAACTTTCAAAGATCCGCGTAAACGGTTTACCACCAATGTACCAAGCGCTTCGCCATCAACATCTTCCGCAATGATCAATAATCCTTTTCCAGCTTGAACAACAGGCTCCAAAATTGGAAGCAATTCTTTCATGCTTGAAATTTTCTTTTCGCAGATTAAGATTAACGGATTTTCCATCTCAGTGACCATTTTTTCAGCGTTGGTCACGAAATATGGTGATAAGTAACCACGATCGAATTGCATACCTTCTACCGTTTTTACCTCAGTTTCCGTTCCTTTTGCTTCTTCAACTGTGATCACGCCATCATTGCCTACCACTTTCATTGCCTCTGCAATCAATTTCCCGATTGTTTCGTCGTTATTTGCTGAAATCGTCGCGATTTGTTGAATTTTACTATTGTCTGATCCAACTTCTTTGGAAAGTTTTTTCAGGTTTTTAACAACTTCAGACACGGCTTTATCAATTCCTCGTTTTAAGTCCATTGGATTTGCTCCTGCCGCCACATTTTTCAATCCAGCATTCACAATTGCTTGTGCCAAAACGGTTGCTGTAGTTGTTCCATCGCCCGCAATATCTGCAGTTTTAGACGCCACTTCTTTGACCATCTGAGCGCCCATATTTTCAATTGGATCTTTCAATTCAATTTCCTTTGCTACGGTTACGCCATCCTTTGTGACATGAGGTGCACCAAATTTCTTTCCGATAACCACATTGCGCCCTTTTGGACCCAACGTAACTTTCACTGCATCTGCCAAAGCATCAACACCTTTTTTTAATTTCTCACGAGCTTCTACGTCGAAATAAATATCTTTTGCCATTTTCTTACGATTGAATAATTAATTAAAAAATTCCATAAATATCAGATTCTCTCATGATGAGGTAATTGTTCCCATCAATTTTAATTTCTGTACCAGCGTATTGACCGTACAATACAGAATCACCAACTTTTACGGACATTGGCTCATCTTTTTTTCCGGAACCAGCTGCTACAACAATTCCGCGCAATGGTTTTTCTTTTGCTGTGTCTGGAATAATGATTCCACTTGCTGTTTTTTGCTCTGCTGGCGCAGGTTCTACCAGAACTCTGTCTGCCAAAGGTTTAAAATTTACTGACATTGTTTATAATTTTTGACGTTGAAAAGACCAATATTATGCCACTACATGAAAGTGGACATTTTTTCGCTTTTAGACAAAAAAAATGTCAGCATGCGTGACATACTGACATTTTTAATTCGTTAAAAAACGTTTTTATTTTTTCCCTTGAGCAGGTGCTTGTCCTTGCCCTTGACCCTGTTGCGTTTGTTGAGGTGCAACTGGTTTTGCTGGTTTCGGTTGACGAATCGTCATGATTAAGCTCATCACAACAATCGTTGCTGCCAATCCGTAAGTCATTTTATCGATTAACTCATTCGTTTTTTGAACCCCACCCAATTGAGAAGGAGATCCAAAATCTGAGCTTAAGCCTCCACCTTTCGGGTTTTGAACGTAAACAACTAAAATCAACAAGATACTTGCTGCGATAACAATGATTGACAATAATAAATCCATGATTAAGAATTAAGTTTTCTCTTTAAATTTCTAATTTGGCTTGCAAAGAAACTCTTTTTTTCTGGAAATATCAAACTTAATTGCTCATAAACTTGAATTGCCTTATTAATATTTCCTTGCAGAGCAAATACTTGTGCCAAGGTTTCGCTTACTGGCATCTTGTTTTCATCTACACTTTCCTTGGCTTTTTTCGCTGGTGAAAAGAATTCTTTCTTCGGTTTTTCGAAATGATAAAAACTTGGTTTTTTCTCTTCGGGTGATGGATCATCCACACTTCCATCTAAAATTTCACCCATTTTTAACCAATCCGTAAATGATTTCGGTTCTTCTGAACTCAATTCAGGTTGCGCAACAACCGTATTTTCAAACGGACTTTCATCAGTAGTGGAATCAACTTGATCGAAAACTTCTTCCGAATTCTCTGTTACATCTGGATAAGCCATTTGTAAATAAGACGAAGAAATAACGGCTGATTGAATCAATGTATCTACCTCATCATTCTCACGTTGATCCATCAGTTGATGTGGAATATTCAACGGCGTTTCTTCCTCCCCTTCTTCCGAAAATTCATCCTTGTTGTTTTTCGAGGCACTTATTGTTTCATTATTGAAAATTGCTGGAGAATCAACAATGATGGGTTCCTCTATACGTTGATCGATTAATTCCTCAGTGTCATCCAATAATTCTACCGATTCCTCTACTGAATCATTCACTTCTTCTTGAACTTGTGGTTGGACTTCCGCTTTCGTCTCCTCTGGAACAATTTCCATATCAGGATTTAACGGTTCGACAGCTGGGATTGGAAATTGTGGTAACGATGACTGGGTCACCAACAAATCGTAAAGCAATTCCCGATTAGGAATTTGATATGCATATTTTTCCAACTGGGAATTCAATCGAAGGTCGCGATCATTCGCTAATGATTTCAAGTATAAAGTCACAAAACTTGAAGCATACGGATACAATTCCATCAACTCTTTCAATGCCGAAAGTTGTTGTGTCGAACAACTCGACACATTTTTCATTTGCTGATGGATGGATTCACTACTTAACATTACCAATTACTTAAAAGTTTGTTAATCAAATCCTGCACCATTTGCGTTGAGATGTCTTCAAATAACTTGGTTTCAACTTGCGCTAAATTTGTTGAAGAACTGAAGTCTGCGAAACGTGTACTTGTCATGGTCCACTGTTCCTCCTTCGGCTTGGTAATGTTGATCGTCATCGCAACTGTCATCGTTAAGCGATTTTGAGAAGCCGTATTATTACCTTGAACTGCAAGCGGCATCACCGTGTATTGGGTGATTTTCCCTTCCATATTCACTTCACCTTTGCCGTAGCTTGTATTCAATAAAAGTGGTGTATTGTTTTGGACACCATCCTTCATACGTTCTGTCAACAGGGCTGCAAAATTCAAGGGACAAGTTGCTGCCTCTAATTCTAGTGTTTTCAAACTGAATGTTTTCCATTCTTCCGGCATTCCGCCAGTATCCTTAAAAGAAAAACTACTTGGCCAACAAGCACTCAATCCAAAAGCCACTAAAATGAACAAGGTGTTTTTCATTTATTCCCCTAGTTGGTATTCTTTAATTTTACGATATAAGGTTCGTTCAGAAATTCCTAATTCCAACGCAGCATATTTACGTTTGCCTCGGTGTTTTTCCAATGCCTTCTGAATCAATTCTTTTTCTCGATCTTCCAAAGATAAGGATTCTTCTATTTCCTCGTGTACTTCGTAGGATTCTGGTAAAATTGGATAAGTCGCTTGAAGTTGTTCAGATGAAGCGACGGATGGTAAAATGCGCGCTGGAACAGCATGATCATCATAAACATCTTGGTAAATGCGATTGACAATTGCTGTTTGATCTTGGTTTAGATTGACACTTGGTCCATTGTTAACTACCTCAAGCACTAATTTTTTCAATTCGGTTAAGTCTTTTTTCATATCGAAAAGAAACTTATACATCAATTCCCTTTCTGAAATAGATTCTTGCGCCTGATCGTTTTTCATTAAAAAACTGGACTTTTCCGCGATGGGTTGTAAGTAGGATGCTAAAATAACCTCATCAATATCCCTTGACGTTTCAATCACCGACAATTGCTCCACTAAATTCTTGAGTTGACGAATATTTCCTGGCCAAGGATAAGTTTGCAATAATTGCACTGCTTCCTCCGAAAGTTTGATGGCTGGCATGCGGTATTTTTCAGCAAAATCATTGGCGAATTTACGGAACAACAAATGCACATCCTCCTGTCGGTTCCTGAGAGCTGGAAGTTGAATCGGAACTGTACTTAAACGATAAAATAAATCCTCACGAAACTTCCCAGAGTGGATTGCTTGTTGCATGTTTTCGTTCGTTGCTGCCACCACACGTACATTCGTTTTAATCACTTTGGATGAACCAACACGAATAAATTCTCCCGTTTCCAATACGCGAAGCAAACGAACTTGGGTTTGCATGGGTAGTTCAGCTACTTCGTCTAAAAAAATAGTTCCTCCATTGGCTACTTCAAAATATCCTTGACGGCTACCACTCGCACCTGTAAAAGAACCTTTTTCGTGTCCAAACAATTCAGAATCAATGGTTCCTTCAGGAATCGCTCCACAGTTTACCGCAATGTATTCTCCATGTTTTCTCGCACTTAACTGATGAATGACTTGAGGGATAATTTCTTTTCCCGTTCCACTTTCACCTGTAACCAGCACCGAAATATCTGTTGGAGCCACTTGCATCGCTACTTCCAAGGCACGATTTAGCATCGGTGAATTCCCAATAATGCCAAAACGTTGTTTTACTTGTTGAATATTCATTTCACTTCTGTTTAGCAAGCTGAAACCACTTCTCCCATCAATGTAGCAGAAGTACAATCATCTATACGAACCATCACATATTGTGCTTTTTGATAGCTTCCTTTCGGGAATACCACCATCGAATTCCGGCCAGTTCTTCCACACAAATGTTCTTCGGAGCGTTTCGACGGACCTTCAATCAACACTTTTTGAATGGTTCCAATTTGTTTTTGGTTTGATTTCAAAGAATGTGCCAATTGTTTTTCAATAATTTCATTCAAACGACGTCCTTTCACTTCTTCCGGAACATCGTCATCAAATCTTCGTTCAGCAAGGGTTTTCGGACGTTCGGAATATTTGAACATGTAGGCAAAATCATATTCCACCAAATCCATTAATGACAAGGTGTCTTGATGTTCTTCCTCTGTTTCCCCGCAAAATCCAGTAATAACATCCGTTGAAATGGCACAATCCGGAACGATGCGTTTGATGGCATCAATTCGCTCCAAATACCATTCTCGTGAATACCCTCGATTCATTCGGTAAAGTACATCTGTATTCCCCGATTGAACAGGTAGATGAATATAAGGACAAATATTTTCATATTTCGCCATGATTTCCAATACGTCATCAGTCATATCTTTCGGATGAGAGGTACTAAATCGAACACGTAAATCTGGTGAAATCAATGCGACCAACTCCATTAACTGAGCGAAATTAGTTGTTGGTTGACTCGGATCTTTTACTTCTCCTTTCGAACTCAAATTCCAACGATACGAGTCCACATTTTGACCTAAAAGAGTTACTTCACGGTAACCACGATTGAATAAATCTGTGCATTCTTCCACAATTGTTTGAGGGTCTCTTGATCGCTCTCTTCCACGTGTAAATGGAACAACACAGAATGAACACATGTTGTCGCAACCACGCATAATGGTCACAAATGCCGCTATTCCTCCCTGGTCTAGTCGGACTGGGGAAATGTCTGCATACGTTTCATCACGAGAAAGTAATACGTTCACTGCTTTCTGACCCGTTCCAACTTCTTCAATGAGATTTGGTAAATCACGATACGCATCTGGTCCCGCGACTAAATCGACTAATTTTTCTTCTTCCAGTAAATTTTTCTTCAAGCGTTCAGCCATACAACCAAGTACACCAACCACCAACTCTGGATTATTTTCTTTTTTGATTTTAAATTCCGTCAAGCGATTACGCACGCGTTGCTCTGCATTTTCGCGAATGGAACATGTATTTAATAGAATGACATCTGCTTCATCCATGTTTCGTGTCGTTTCGTAACCATCTTGTGCTAAAATAGATGCCACCACTTCACTATCAGAGAAATTCATTTGACAACCATAACTTTCTAAGTACAGTTTTTTCTTTCCTTCTCCACCTTGATTTGCTAATTCGATTGCGGTTCCTTGCATCGATTCATCAATCACTTTATTTTCAAATTCCATTCTTCAACTTTTAATTGGGGAAGCAAAATTACGACAAATTCGAGCGCATGACAAATTGACATGCCAATTTTCGCTAAATAAGTTTTTTTTCTGATAAAATTTTTCTTAACCATAGGTTAAAGGAAAACGAACAAAAAATTTTGCAGTGAACAACTTGCGTTTTGCCGTGTTTTCCATATACATTTGTCACCAAAATTCTTCTTATGGCTAAAAATCTGGTTATTGTTGAGTCCCCTGCAAAGGCGAAGACCATTGAATCCTATTTAGGGAAAGACTTCGTTGTTAAGTCAAGTTTTGGACACGTTAGAGATTTGACTAAGAAAGGATTAGCCATCGAAATTGACAATCATTTTAATCCGCTTTACGAAGTGAGTGCGGATAAGAAACAGGTGGTATCTGAACTTAAAAAATTAGCAAAAGCAGCAGAAGTTGTCTGGCTCGCTACCGATGAGGACCGCGAGGGAGAGGCAATTTCATGGCATTTATTTGAAACATTAGACTTAGCCAAAAAGGAAACACATCGCATTACTTTTAATGAGATTACAAAAACAGCCGTCTTAAAAGCGATTGAGCATCCGAGAAAAATCAATAAAGAATTAGTCGATGCACAACAAGCACGTCGTGTTTTAGATCGTATTGTTGGATTTGAGCTATCACCTGTTCTCTGGAAAAAAGTACGTCCAAGTTTATCTGCAGGACGTGTTCAATCCGTAGCAGTCAGATTAATTGTGGAACGCGAACGTGAAATTGAGGCGTTTAAAGTCAATCCATTCTTTCGTGTAAACGGAAATTTCACCGCTCAAAACGGTGTATTAAAAGCAGAATTAAATCGTCATTTGGATCAGGAGAAGGAAGCGCAAGAATTCTTAGAACTTTGTCAAAAAACGTCGTTTTTCGTTGAGGATGTTCAGCAAAAGCCAAGTACAAAATCACCCGCAGCACCTTTTACAACCTCTACCCTACAACAAGAAGCCAGTTTAAAATTAGGTTTCTCGGTGACAAAAACAATGAGTGTCGCTCAACGATTGTATGAATCGGGGCACATTACCTACATGAGAACGGATTCTGTGAATCTCTCTGAAACGGCCATCAATGGAGCACAAGCAGCCATTGGACAATTATACGGTCAAGATTATTCCAAACCGACAAAATACACAACGAAAAGTTCAGGTGCACAAGAAGCCCACGAAGCAATTCGTCCAACTGATTTCGGTAAAACAAGCATCTCAGCTGAACGCGACGAAACAAGATTGTATGAATTGATTTGGAAAAGATCGATTGCCAGTCAAATGGCGCATGCTAAACTGGAACGAACTACCGTTAAAATCGGAGGTTTACCAACCAATGATTACTTCACAGCAAAAGGTGAAGTGATTGTTTTTGATGGATTCTTAAAAGTATATATGGAATCTAGTTTGGATGAAGATCAAGACGAAGAAAACGACGGACTATTGCCAAAAGTAGCAGTCAACGAATCACTTGACTTATCAATTTGTACTGCTGTCGAACGATTTACACGTCCACCTTCGCGCTATGTGGAAGCATCATTGGTTAAAAAATTAGAAGAACTTGGAATTGGACGTCCGTCAACATACGCACCAACTATTTCTACGATTCAGAAACGAACGTATGTTGAAAAACAAGAACGTGAAGGAGAATTAAGAACCTATAGTCTTTTAACCTTAACGAAAGGAACTATTTCCAAAGAAGAAAAAACGGAAACGACTGGAAAGGATCGAAATAAATTATTCCCTACAGATATTGGCATCGTTGTGACCGATTATCTTCAAGCGCATTTTGATCAAATCATGGATTATCAATTCACAGCCAAAGTAGAAGCTGAATTTGATGAAATTGCACAAGGGCGATTAGAATGGACCAATATGATGGAGTCATTCTACAAACCGTTCCACACCGTTGTTGAAAATACCTTGGAGCACAGTGAACGAGCAACCGGAGAACGCGAACTTGGCGTACATCCAGAATCAGGGCGTAAAGTCATTGTTCGAATTGGACGTTTCGGTCCGATGGTACAAGTAGGAGATGAAAAAGTGGATGGTGAAAAAGCACTATTTGCTTCCTTACAAGGCAATCAATCAATCGGAAACATCACATTAGAAGAGGCCTTAAAATTATTCCAATTACCAAGAGTAGTTGGGCAATTCGAAGAGCAAGACATGAAAGTGAATAATGGTCGATTTGGACCCTATGTTCAAGTTGGAAAAATCTTTGCTTCTATTCCAAAAGGTGAAGATCCAATGACCATTACCTACGAAAGAGCATTAGAAATTTACTTAGACAAATTACAAGTGGAAGCAAATCGCTTGATCAAAAGTTTCGACGAGCGTCCAGATGTTCAATTGTTGAATGGACGTTATGGTGCCTACTTAAAAATTGGAAAAGACAATTTTAAGTTGCCAAAAGATACGGTTGCAGAAAATTTAAGCTTAGAGGAATGCTTAGAAATTTCAAAAAGTGAAGCGGCAAAACCAGCTAAAAAACGATCATTTCGAAAAAAATAAGTATTATTGATACCATAAATCGTTAGTTTTATCCAATGAACGGAAGTGTCAATAAAGTCATTTTAATCGGAAATCTTGGAAAAGATCCTGAGGTTCGACGTTTGGAAAACGGAGCTGTGGTGGCTTCATTTCCCCTAGCGACGTCAGAAATCTACAATGACAAACAAACGGGTGAACGCAAAGAAATCACTGATTGGCATGACATCGTTCTTTGGAGAGGCCTAGCAGAAATTGCCGAAAAATACATTCGAAAAGGAACCAAGGTGTACATTGAGGGGAAACTTAAAAAACGCTCTTGGCAAGATAAAGAGGGAAATGCGCGTTATGCGACAGAAGTCGTAGGAGATGATTTAACCATTCTTTCTCGCAATGAGCAATCAGAACGAAATACAGCTCCTTATTCATCAGAAGGAAAACCCGCTAACCCATCGCCAATGAGCGGTTTAGATACAAATATTGAAGATCCATTACCATTTTAACATGAGCCTAATCGAGCCTCCCAGTTTTATTTTATTAGTTAAAAATTCAGCGAGTGGATTTGATTCCACAACTGTGGTGTACATTATTTGTATTGCTTTCTTATTGTTTATTTCCGCGTTGATGTCCAGTTCTGAAAGTGCTTTCTTTTCACTACGACCATCGGATAATGAGGACTTAAAAAAAGAGAACAGTTCGCGCTCCAAACTCATTTTAGGATTGTTAGCAAAACCCAAGGATTTATTAGCTACGATTCTTATCACCAATAATTTCGTTAATGTTGGAATTGTTATTCTTTCCACATTCATACTGAATGATATCTATCCACCAACGGAAGGCTCAGAACTTCAACGATTTTTATTAGAAGTTGTCGGAATCACCTTTCTAATTCTTCTTTTAGGGGAAGTAGTTCCGAAGGTTTTCGCCGCACAAAATACCATGCGTGTGGTTCGCTGGATGTCCTATCCACTTTATTTTTTAGGTTCCGTTCCACCATTATCTTGGTTGAAAATTGCACTTGTAAAAGGGACAAATTTCATTCAAAAACGCACAAAATCATCTGTTAAAGTCAATCAAGATGAACTGGAACAAGCACTGGCATTAACCAGGGAAGAATCAAGTTCGGAAGAAGACCACAAAATCCTTGAAGGGATTGTCAAATTTGGTAAAACGGAAGCGAGTCAAATCATGACCCCAAGAATTGAAGTCGAGGCAATAGATGACGAGTCCACGTTTGAAGAAGTGATGCAAACGGTATTAGAGGCCGGATATTCACGCATGCCGATATTCAATGAATCACCAGATAACATTGTTGGAATACTGTACATTAAAGACCTACTTCCTCACTTAGGTGAAGGGGTAAAATTCGACTGGAAATCGATTATTCGAAAACCATTTTTCATTCCGGAAAACAAAAAAATCAATGATCTTTTGCAGGAGTTTCGCAACATGCGCATGCACATGGCCGTGGTGGTAGATGAATATGGCGGAGCAAGTGGAATTGTTACATTGGAAGATATTTTAGAGGAAATCGTGGGAGACATCACCGATGAATTTGATGACCATGAAATTGCTTATACGAAACTGGACGAACACACCATTATTTTTGAAGGCAGAACTTCCTTAAATGATTTCTACAAAATAATTGGAGAATCGTATCAAAATGCGTTCGAATCAGTGAAAGGTGAAGCAGAAACCATTGGTGGACTTGTCTTGGAAAATGCAGGACGAATATTGAAAAATAATGAATTTGTTTTCATTGAAAACGTCAAATTTATCGTCGAATCTTCCGATAAAAAACGCATGAAAACCATCAAAATTAAATTACCATGATTGTTCGATTGATTGTTGCATTTTATCTATTGAATATCATCCTAACTGCGTGTTCTGATGAAAGTCCTGTACCAAAACCATCGACCTATTTACGCATGAATTTACCGGAGCATAGTTACCGTACCTTTCAAGGTGACTGTCCGTATTCCATGAAACTATCCAATCTTTATTTTGCCTCGGCAGTGAATCGTCCACAAGCGAATTATTGCGTGCAAGAAATCAGTCTAGGGCCGTTAAATGGGAAACTTTATTTGTATTATTTGAAGTTACCAAGTAAAGATTCTTTAGCGGACATCATCAATTTTTCGAATGATAAGGTAGATGAACATAAAATTAAGGCAGATAAAATCAATTTTGAGCAGATCATTCAACCAAAAAAACACGTGTATGGCACGTTTTTCGAATTGAAAGGAAATGTGGCGACAAACTTCCAATTTTACTTAACGGATTCAATGACGAACTTTGTGAGAGCAGAGGTTTTACTGAATTGTCGACCAAATTACGATTCACTCAGACCAACATTGGAGTACTTAAAAACCGATCTACTTGAATTGGTTCGAAATTTTGAATGGAAAAAGTAATGAAACGTCATGTTGTCATTGGACTAGGCTCAAATTTGGGAGATAAATCAAAAAACTTACATCAAGCAATTTTCGAAATTGAAAAATCCATTGGGACAGTTGAACGGATTTCCTCTTTCATAGAGACAACTGCTTGGGGATTTGATTCTGAACATACCTTTTTGAATGCTTGTCTATTGTGTTCGACTACATTCACACCATTGGACCTTCTACTTGCCTTAAAAACAATTGAACAGCAAATGGGGCGTCAAAAAACGAAGAATACATACGAAGATCGCTGTATTGATTTGGACATCATCTTTTATGAAGATGAACAAATTCAATCGGAACAATTGACCATCCCTCATCCGCATTTCCGCGCACGTGAGTTTGTGATGCTGCCACTTGTAGAAATTCTCCATGAAAAAGATGTTTTTTTTCAATTTTTACCCAGATAAATCAGTGATTTTCTATTTGCTGAAAGTTTTATACATTTGTAAAAAATAAAAACCTAGTTATGAAATTATTTCGATTAAGCAATTTATTCTATTTAGGATCTGGGGTGCTATTTTTAGCATCATGTGATTTGGTAAAAGATGTAACTTATTCTGTGAATCCAAATCCACTTGAAATGCATGCAGATAGTGTAAAAATCGCTATCACGGTTAATGTACCTGCGAAAAGCATCAAGAAGAAAGCAAAAGCAGAAATCACTCCAAAATTAGGTTCTTATGCCATTGGTACTTGGTACGTGAATGGCGAAAAAGTAACAGAAAACGGAACAACTATTAATTTCAAGAATGGTGGTACTGCTACATTTGAACAAACAATTCCATATCTTCCAGAAATGGAAGCTGCCGATTTAGTGATCACGGGAAAAATCTACAAGCAAACAAAAGAGAAAGATGTTTTGCCTGAAACAAAAATTGCAGATGCAACGATTATCACTCCGTATTTGGTGAATAAAACATTTAAAGTTCTTTATGAACAAGATGCATTAGTTCGTCAATTTGAAAAAACTTCCGAAGCAACATTCAATTTTGAAAAAGGAAAGTCTGAAGTTCGTGCTACAGAATTAAAAGATGCGGATATTAACGCACTTGTGTCTTGGGTACAAGCTGCACAATCAAATCCAAAAATTAAAATCAATGCGATTGAAATTAATGGTTACGCTTCACCTGATGGAGAGGTTTCTAAAAATGATAACCTATCTTTCGATCGTACAGAAACAACAAGAACAGCTATCATTGCTTTGATGAAAAAGGCAAAACTGACTGCATTCACAGATACAAATATGTATAAATTGAATAAGTACGGTGAGGATTTTGACGGATTCAAATCACAACTTGCTGCTTCTACAACTATTGCCGAAGCGGATAAAAATTTATTCGTTCGTATCTTAGAGATGACGAAAGATTTAGAGCAACGTGAAAAGGAAATGATCAACCTAGGTAAATCATATACTGAATTAGAGAAAGACGTTTTTCCTAAAATTCGTCGCGCAATGATTGTGGTTAAATACACGGAATTCGGCTTAACAGACGATGAATTAAAAACAGCTGCAAGTAACAATCCAAATGCATTAAGTGTGGAAGAGTTATTATTTACAGCGAACAAGCTAACAACTGATTTGAATGAAAAAGCTAGAATCTATGGCATTGCTGCTAAAAACTTTGCTTCAGATTACCGTACTCATACAAATCTTGGTGCTGCCAATTTCCAATTAAACAAAATGGCGGAAGCGAAAACAGCATTTGAAAAAGCAGGTTCATTGAAGGATAATGGAATCACTAAGAATAACATGGCTGCATCTGCCATTCTAGATGGAAATAGAACAAATGCAAAAAAATTAATCACACAAGCGAAAACAGCTTTTGATTCAAAAGGTGATGCGACGCAAAAAACAGCTGTCAATTACAACCAAGGTATTTTAAATATCATGGACGCAAAGTATTCCGCTGCAGATGCTAACTTCACAGAAAACAGCTACAATAAAGCATTAGCTCAAGTATTGGCTGGCAAATCTGATGCCGCTAAGAAAACATTGTCCGGTTTATCAGAAACAGCAGAAACAGCTTATTTGAAAGCAATTATCGCAGCACGTTCAAATGAAGGTGCGGATGCAGTTGTGGCTCATTTGAAAACAGCCATTTCTAAAAATACCTCATTGAAAGAGAAAGCAGCAAAAGATCGTGAGTTCTTGAAAATCGCAACAGAATCTTCTTTTACAAACTTGGTAAAATAAGATTTTCGATACCTCATTTAAAATCCCGAGTAATCGGGATTTTTTTTTGCCAAAACAATTCATTTCTAGTTCATGAAATTACGTAACTTTGTTCTTCTAAAATAAACAACATGGATAGTAACGAATTCCGCAAATACGCGACAAAACATATTGGACTTAACAGTATGGTGGTGGATCATTATATTGAATCTTCCTTGACACCTTACATTATCGAAGAACGTCCATTGAACATGACACAAATGGATGTGTTCTCAAGATTGATGATGGATCGCATCATCTTCCTTGGAACTGGAATTAACGACCAAGTAGCGAATATCATCAATGCGCAACTATTGTTCTTGGAATCTGTTGATGCTAAAAAAGACATTCAAATCTATTTGAATTCCCCAGGCGGATCCGTATATGCAGGACTCGGTATTTACGATACCATGCAGTATATTCGTCCGGATGTTGCGACTATTTGTACAGGAATGGCTGCTTCGATGGGTGCAGTGTTATTGTGTGCAGGAGCGGATGGAAAAAGAAGTGCCTTGAAACATTCACGTGTAATGATTCATCAACCTCTTGGAGGCGCACAAGGACAAGCTTCTGATATCGAAATTACAGCAAGAGAAATTCAAAAATTGAAAAAAGAATTGTACGACATTATTGCACGTCATTCGAAACAAGATTATGAAAAAGTGTGGGCAGATTCTGATCGCGATTATTGGATGACTTCTGAAGAAGCGAAAGCGTACGGTATGGTGGATGAAGTTTTGCTTCGTAATCCGAAATAATCATGGCAAAAAAAGAAGCGGTTTGCTCATTTTGTGGTTCTGAAAGAGCAGCGGTAGGAATCCTTATTGCCGGAATATCAGGTCATATCTGCGATAATTGTGCAACACAAGCTAGTAAAATAGTTCAGGAAGAACTCAGTGGTCAGATAAAAGAGGAAAAATTAGAATTGGTGAAAATCAATTTAATGAAACCTCAAGATATCAAAGCTCATTTGGATCAGTATGTCATTGGACAAAACGAAGCAAAGAAGTTTTTATCTGTTGCGGTTTACAATCACTTTAAACGACTCGGACAAAAAGCTACTTCGGACGAAGTGGAAATTGAAAAGTCAAATGTGATTTTAGTGGGAAGAACAGGTACAGGAAAAACATTATTGGCAAAATCCATTGCGAAATTATTGAATGTCCCTTTCTGTATTGCGGACGCGACTGTTCTTACGGAAGCTGGTTATGTTGGTGAAGATGTAGAAAGTATCTTATCCCGACTTCTTCAAGCGGCTGATTACAATGTGGAAAGCGCTCAGATGGGCATCGTTTTTATTGATGAAATTGATAAAATTGCTAGAAAAAACGATAACCCATCAATTACTAGAGATGTATCTGGCGAAGGTGTACAGCAAGCCCTACTCAAATTATTAGAAGGTGCAACTGTAAATGTTCCACCCCAAGGAGGAAGAAAACACCCTGAACAAAAAATGATTCAAATCGACACAAAGAATATTTTATTCATTTGTGGCGGAGCTTTTGACGGTATAGAAAAACTCATTGCAAGTCGTGTTAATCGTCAAACTATTGGATTCTCGTCTGATTCAGAAGAAACAATTGAAAAGGATTCATTATTAAAATACATTTCTCCTAGTGATGTGAGAACTTTTGGTTTAATTCCAGAGTTAATTGGCCGTTTTCCAGTACTCACCTACTTGGAACCACTATCAGATGCCGATTTGAAACGTATTTTAACAGAGCCAAAAAACGCATTGATCAAACAATACAAACGCTTGTTCGAAATAGATGGTGTGAAGTTAAGCATTGATCAAGACGTATTAGACTTCATGGTAAAAAAAGCCAACGAATTCCAATTAGGTGCCAGAGGGCTCCGTTCAATTTGTGAAGCAATATTAACCGACGCGATGTACGACCTTCCGTCCTCTAGTGATAAAACGCTGGATGTAAATCTTGCTTATGCACAAGAAAAATTCTCAAAATCGAAAATAGCGTCGTTAAAAGTCGCTTAAAATAATGTACGAATTAGCTGGTTTTTATACTTTTGCAATTCGAAATTTTTGGAACTATGAAAACACTACAATTTAGAGAAGCCTTAAGAGAAGCCATGTCGGAAGAAATGCGTCGTGATGAACGTGTATTTTTACTTGGAGAAGAAGTTGCCGAATACAATGGTGCTTACAAGGTTTCACAAGGAATGTTGGATGAATTTGGTCCAAAAAGAGTCATTGACACCCCAATTGCTGAATTAGGTTTCGCAGGTATTGCTGTCGGTGCATCTATGAATGGCTTGCGTCCAATTGTTGAATTCATGACCTGGAACTTCGCGATTCTTGCGGCGGATCAAATCATCAATTCAGCTGCGAAAATGTTACAAATGTCTGGAGGACAATATTCTTGTCCAATTGTCTTTCGTGGTGGAAATGGTACAGCAGGACAATTAGCTGCTACTCACTCTCAAAGTTTCGAAGCATTTTATGCGCATGTCCCAGGATTGAAAGTAATTACGCCTTCAAATCCAGCAGATGCAAAAGGATTATTAAAAGCAGCCATCAGAGATAACGATCCAGTTGTTTTCTTGGAGTCTGAAAAAATGTATGGCGATAAAGGAGAAGTTCCTGAAGGAGAATACATCATTCCAATTGGTGTCGCAAATGTTGTTCGAAAAGGAACAGACGTGACGATTGTAACTTTTGGTAAAATTATTAAAGTTGCAGAGGAAGCGGCGGAAGCTCTAGCAAAAGAAAACATCCATGTGGAAATCATCGACCTTAGAACGATTCGCCCACTTGACTACGGAACGATCGTTGAATCAATTAAGAAAACGAACCGTTGTGTCGTGGTAGAAGAATCTTGGCCATTAGCGTCCATCTCTTCTGAAATTGCTTATCATTTACAACGTTATGCTTTTGACTACTTGGATGCTCCTGTTCAACGTGTGACACAAACAGATACGCCTTTTGCCTTTTCACCAACTTTAATCGATGAGGCACTTCCAAATGTTGATCGCGTTGTGAAAGCCGTGAAAGCGACACTTTATAGATAATCCGATTTTAAACGATTCAAAGAAAGGAGTCCAATTGGATTCCTTTTTTTTTAACCGTTCACTCCCCTAAATAAACTCGTTTGTTTTCATTATTTTAGCACTATGAAAAAAATCTTTCTTTTTATTAGTTTGGCATTCATTCTAAATACAAATGCCCAAGAGTCCTTTCACTTTTTAATGACTTCCAATTCGACGGTTAGTATTACAGACCCTATTTGCAAGGAAATGGCTGCAAAATCAAAAGAGCAATTAGTTTCGCAAATAGAATACCTTAATAAGTCCAGAAAAAAGAGTGAACAAGAATTAAATAAGTTGGACCTATTTCAACAATCGTATTTTGAATTGCTACAGCAATTTAAATCTGATCCTGATCATGTTTTTCCTATTTTCCCAATTACACAAATTATTTTTTTAACATATCGGGAAAGCATTGAAAGAAACAATCTTTTTTTTAGTGCTCAAAAAGCGACATTAAAATCGATTGGCCCTGCAAACATTGAAATTTCAATCAAAAATGTTCGAGTGAGTTCTTCAGAAACAATGATGGATATGGAGGTGCGAAATCTGGCAAATACCTCCTACCCCACACAATCAACACATTTTAGTTGTCCAACAGGTCGGCTGCTTTCAAATGAATCAG
>JBJTMU010000114.1:0-7323 GCA_046070685.1 Flavobacteriales bacterium
CACAATTGAATATGGCGCATCATTTTGGTAAAACAGCTTCTATTGCTTTGATGCCCACTTATGTACATAGAAATTATGTAGCCGCAGACGATGTGAATGATTTGTTTGCACTTGGTGGCGCATTTAGAGTAAAATTAACAAGTCGATTTGCTTTGGTAGGAGAATATTACCAAGTATTTTGCAACAATGCGTATCGTCAAACTGGGTATAAAAATTCCATGGGAATCGCGTTGGAGTGGTTCACCTTCGGACACAATTTTACCATTAATCTTACGAATGCAGCAGGTCTAGGAGAAACACAGTTTATTCCTTATACATTCCAAAGTTGGAGTAAAGGTCAATTCCGTTTTGGCTTCAGTGTGAGCCGAAAATTTGCATATGAATAATCAATAAATCTCAAAAAATGAAAAAAACAATCTCCTCAATTGGATTAGTTGCTTTAACAGCATTATCCACATCTTTGGCATGGATGCCAAGTGCACACTATGAAGTTTCTGACGGATATGCCATCGACTTCAAAAGTAAAGATCCATCAGGTTCGTTTAAAACAATGGACGGAACTGTTGAGTTTGATGAAGCGAATGTCGAAGCAACACAATTCAATTTGAAAATTGATGTTAAATCCATTTCAACTGGAAATGGGATGATGAACAAAAAATCGCAAATTGAAGAATGGTTCAATGCTGAAAAATATCCTTACGCGAAATTCAAATCGACGAAAGTGACTAAAAAAGGAACAGATTTGAGTATCGTTGGAGATTTGACGATTAAGGGAATCACCAAACAATATACGATTCCTGCGACGTATTCAAGTGCAGGAAGTAAAGTGACTTTCAAAGGGACTTTCAACGTGAATAGAATGGACTTTAAAGTTGGACACAAAAGTGATGTGGTTCCAGACTTAATGAAGGTTTCTTTCCAAGTTCCAGTTACAAAAAAATAATTGATGAATGTAAAGCTTGGTTTAACCAGTGCCCTCAGCGCAAGTGCTTTGGGCACGCTTTACACCTTTGTTTATTATCGCTTGCTCTTTGACTTCTCGGCTGTGTTGCCAATTTGGAAAGTGACTTTTGGACTTATATCCTTTACCTTACTTCTGTTTTATGCGCATTTTCTTTTTACGAAAGTGTTTCATAAGAACCCAACGTTTTGGTTTGGAATAACGTTTTCCATTTTGACATTTGCCAGTATTTTGTACCCGATGTTGGAACGAGTGTACGTGGATGCCTCCGAATTTTATCCCGGATTTGCCATTCCCCTACATTTTTTACCCATCCTAATGTTTTTTAGTTTTTATCAATTATATCATCAAAAATGATGCGTCTAGTTTTTATTTCCATTTGTTCCCTTTTCCTTGCAAGTTCTTGCACAAAAGAAAAAACACCATTTACACAAGCGCCAACATGTAACGGAACCGTTTCATTTGCCAATGATGTGCTTCCAGTTATTCAACAAAGTTGTACCGGTTGTCATGATGTCGGTAACGGAGCTGGAGGATATGAATTATCGAATTATGCCAATATCTCTGCTCACGCAAGTGCAGTTTTAGGTTCCATGAGAAATTCAGGTTATCAATTAATGCCACAAGGTGGACCAGCTTTACCAGATTCGACAATTCAATTGATTGAATGTTGGATTTATCAAGGGAAACTAGATAACTAGTATTCAAACATGCGTTATCTGTTCCTGAGTTTGTTGTTGTATAGCCAATTTTCAATGGCTCAATCCGAGCGTACCATTCTATACGAACAAGCAACTGAATTTGGATACCGAAATCAATTTAATGAAGCAGAACAGGTGTTATCCTTGATTATTGCGTTGAATCCCTTAGACTCCAGTGCCTATTTTGACCGTGCGATCATGCGGGAAAACTTAGGAGATACCTTAGGTGCAATTGCCGACTTTTCAAAAGAAATTTCCATTGACCCGAAAAATGCTGACAACTATTTTTTACGCGGGATGCTTTATCAGAAAATGAAAAAATCATCAGAAGCATTAGCGGATTTCAGAAAAGTAAATCGCTTGGATGGCGGAAATGCGGACGCACACTTTTTTGCTGCTCAGATGTATCTGACCTTAAATAAATCTAAGTCTAAAATAAAAAAACAACTTAACATTTGTTTGAAAGTGAATCCTTCACACACCAAAGCAAAGGACATGTTGAGAGACATACAATAACCGTTATTTAGAATGGATTAAAATAACCTGAAAATCAGAAAAATACCTTAAAATAAATTACCTTTGAACATTAAATTTCTAAAACTATGAAATCAATTTTACTCTCTGTTTCTTTATTCGCATGTACATTATTACAAGCACAAACACAAGGAACACTTGCTTTTACATTTACTCAAACCTCTCATACTTCGTATTCAGGAAGTAGAAACGTATTAGCTGTTTGGATTCAATCCAGCACAGGGACATTTATCAAAACGCGCATGCGTTACGCCGGAGGAGGTACTTCTGATCACCTTCCAACTTGGGCAGTAAATTCAGGTGGAACATCTGGAAACTGTATGTCTGGAAGTTGTAACACAGTAGGAGCAACAACGGGAGCGACATTAACAAGTTTCGGAACACGTAGTGTCACTTGGGATGGAACAGATGCATCAGGAAATGTGGTGGCAGATGGAACCTATAAAATTACCATTGAAAGTTGCTGGAATCACGGTTCAACGGCAAAAGTTACGCGTTCATTTACGTTTACGAAAGGAACGGCTCCAGACGTACAAACACCAACAGCTGACGCCAATTTTACAGCCATTGGTTTAGCTTGGAATCCTGCGGGAGTAGGTGTGACAGAAAACGCACCAGAAATGATCGTTTCGATTCACCCGAATCCAAGTACAAGCGGAATCTTTACAGTTGATTTTAATCAAGCAACAAAAGTTACTGCGATGAATTTGGCGGGAGAAGAAGTGTTTGCTGAGGATGTAAAAATCAATGAAGTATCGAAGTCTGTAAATTTATCAAACATGTCTAACGGTGTTTACTTCATCTGTGTGGCAAACGGAACTGCGGTTTCAAAACACAAAGTTGTGATTAACAAATAATCAGTGTTTAAACATAAATGGAAAGGGGAGCAGTGCTCCCCTTTTTTATTGCTGATCAGCGATCCAATCCACTAATTTAGGTGTGATATACACTTGATATTTTCCGTCCATATCACTGTAAATTAAATACGCTTGAATTTCGGGATGTGCGGCTAAGAATACTTTTGCTTTCTCAAGTCCCATCACCAAAATGGCCGTTGCTAAAGCATCTGAAGTAATACAATGCTCCGTAAAAATAGATGCACTTAGCAATTGATTACTGGTTGGCTTTCCGGTACGCGGGTCAATGTGATGCACAATTTTAACGCCATTTTCCACAGTAAAACGTCGGTAATTACCTGAAGTAGCCACGCCAATATTTTCCAACTGAAGGATCACATTAAGTGGATTGGTGGATGTTTTATTTTCTACGGGTTGCTCCAAACCAATGTACCACGGATGTTCACCTTGTTTTCCATGGGCATACACTTCCCCGCCAATTTCTACAATGAATGAAGTGATTCCTTTGGAAAGTAAAAACTCAGAAACTAAATCCACCGAATATCCCTGAGCAAACGCATTGAAATCCAAGGATACACGAGGGTCACTTTTGCAAATTTTCCCGTTCTTCAAGGTGATTTTTTCGAAGCCAACAAAGGCCAACAAACTGTCGATCTTCGCTTGTTCTATTTTGTCTTTTTTTTCTGGTCCAAATCCCCAAGCATTTACGAGAGGATAAACCGTAGGGTCAAATGCACCTTCTGTTAATTGCCAAATTTCTTTCGCTTGCTCGAAACAAGCATTGAAATACGCATCCGTTCGACCATAGCGTTGATTATGATTGATTTTAGAAATTATCGAATTGGATTGATACGTAGAAACCGACGCATCAAACTTCACTAATAATTGATCAATCTTTTTTTGAAAGTCCCGATGTTTGGAATCGATATACTGAATATGATAAGTGGTTCCTTGTGCAGTACCTTCAATGTAAATCGACTCTTCCTGCGCGAGAATGGTATTCGTCAACATGAACATCAAACCGAAAAAATGTATCCTCTTCATAACAACGAAGGTAGGAAATCTCGTACGATTATTGGTTCAAAGCAGTCGCTTTCACGGTATAAAATCCATTTCTTAGAATGATGTTTTGTTTGAGACTATTGAATTCTTGTGTTTTACCCATCGCTTTGTAACAGAGTAACAAATACCAATTTTGTTCTTCGTCGAAATTATCAAATTTGGCAAGCTCCATGACTTTTAATCGTTGTTCACATAAACCAAATTGCTTCAAATTATACAAACACAAGGAAGAATAAAACAAAGCATTTACATCATCAGGATAGGTGGACAGAATTTGATCAAATCCAACCAACGCTGCTTTGTATTCACCACGATTGAAATCTTGTAAGGTTTCACTCAGGAAATTCATGTAACTCACTTCAACAATATCTTTCTGACTTGATTCAACCACATTGGTTTCTTGAGCAGCTGGTGTTCCAGTCAACAACGTTGATTTTTCTTGACGTGCTCTTTTTCGATAATAACGGTAATCAAGAACCTTTAAATCGTTCACATACGTTTCCATGGCAAAGTTTTGGCGATTTTTGGCTGGATTTCGATCCACTTTACCAATTGGATACATTGGGAGTTGTACCAATTCTTCACTTGGAAAATCAGGTTTCACATTTGGTTTGAAAACCATGCCTTTGTCCTTCGCTTTAAATTCTTTTTGAATTTTATGTGGTTGAAGGACTTTTTCCTTTGGAAGTACAGCCATCGATTGCAATTGTTCGGACGGAATTGTTTTAACCCGAATGTTTTTGGAATTAGTCGGAGCTTGTGTCTGATGATCCGTTTGATGATTTGATTGCTGGTATAAAACTATTACAAGTATAGAAACGAAAAGTACCACCGAAAATTTCAACAGTCGATTTCTACCATGGTAATATCTTCGATCCATTTTTTTGAGTGCATTCAACGCTTCTGGATGCTCACTAAATCCATCCAACGCATCTGAAAGAAAAGGGTCCTTTAAACTTTCGGACTCCATTTTCTGACGGTCTCCTGAAGACATCTGTCGAAAATACGACACCAATGAATGACGATTAGTTTTCATGACCTTCCTTTCTTTTTTCCAATAGTATTTTAAGATTTCTGCGACCGTTCTGTAAATGACTTTTCACTTCTTTCGAACTGAAATTGGTCAAAGTGGACACTTCTTCGTAACTCTTTTTCTGTAAATAAAACAGTTGAATACAGATTCGTTGTTCTTCTTTCAGCTCGTCAAATACCTCTAGTAAACGATCTAATAAGCCATCTTTTTCAAGTTTTTCATCCAAGAGTTGGTCGCTTTCATCATACAGAAAATCGTCAGCGTTTAATTCCTGACTGATTTTATTTGCACGAAGGAACATCAAACTACTATTTCGAGCAGAAACATAAAGCCAACTTTTGAAATGTTGCACCTGATGTTGTAACAATTTTTCCGTTAACGAAGCAAATAAAGAAAGTGTTAAGTCTTCAGCATTTTCAATTTGTTTGACATATTTCATGCAAACACCAAAAACCAAATGACTATATCTTTTATAGAGCTCATCAATGCAAATTGTCCATTGCTTTTCCTTGTAAAGAGATATAATATCTTCATCACTTAGTTTACGCAAATATGACCTTCTATTTAACAGCATTACTACAAAGATGATGGAATCTTTGATTTTCCACAAATCCGATTGAAATTCTTTCGGAATTAGTGTGCATCAACAACTTTAGCTCCTCCTTGGGGCTTTTTGTAACGAATCATTAATACCACTGGAATGATTAATAGGATGGATATTCCAACTACAAAAAATCCTTGAACGTAACTTAATAATGCTTGTTGTTTAAAGATGACACCTTCCATTGATCGATTTGCTAACATCTCTGCTTCCTGCATAGAAAATCCTTTGGACAAAAAACTTTGTTTGATTCCCATGATACGTTCTTGTGTTTGCTGACTATAATCTGTCACATAAGAAAGCATGCTGCCACGGATTTCTGCATTTTTACTGACTAAAAACACATTGATTAACGCGATTCCGACTGATCCACCCAATTGACGAATCATGTTCGATAGTCCAACCGCTTGTGTCATATCCTTTCCTTGAAGTCCAGAGATCGCCAAAGAAATAATGGGAGACATCATGCATGCCATTCCAACACCTCTTAATATAAAAGGAAAGTAAAAATTTCCTTCAGATGAATCAGGTGAAGCAAACGATAAGAGATAAAGGAAAAAGAAGGTCATAACCGCACCAACAATGATAATCCGTTTTGGATTAAATCCTTTTCCCAGCAAAACACCAATCATTGGCATTGTAAAGGCAGTAAATAAGGCACCGGGAATCATGAATAATCCCGTTTGTGTGGCGGTCCATCCAAGAGAAATTTGAACAAATAACGGGAAAATGAAAACGGAACCGAACAGCATAAGCCCGAGCAGGAAATTTAATATACTTCCTAAAGCTAAATTGTAGTTTCGATAAAGTCCAATGTTGACGGCCGGATAATCAATACTCAACTCCCTTATAATAAAAGCAAGTAAGCTAATAAATGCCAAAATTGATACTACCACTATTTCAGTGCTTTCAAACCAATCTTTTGCCGTGCCTTCTTCGAGTACAAATTGAATACTTCCAACAGAAATCACCAAGAAGAGAATTCCCCAATAATCAATTCGAGATGGTTTAATCGCACCAACCCGATCTCCTACATATGTCCAGGCAAGTACTGTGGCTAAAATCCCAATCGGAATATTCACAAAGAAAATCCAATTCCAAGATAAATTATCCGTGATTAATCCACCGAGTGTTGGACCAAATGTAGGACCTAATATTATTCCCATTCCAAAAATGGCATTGGCCGTACTAATTTTCTCGGGTGGAAATGCGCCAATGATAATGGTTTGTGCCGTAGATAGTAGTCCACCACCTCCTAATCCTTGAACAAAACGCCAAAATACGAGCATCCATAAACTTGTGGACATGCCACACATGAGCGATGAAAAAGTGAAAATAATGACAGAAGCCGTAAAGTAAACTTTTCTACCGAATAAATCAGAAAGCATACTGGTCAGTGGAATGATGATGACATTCGAAACGGCATAGGAAGTGACAACCCAAGCAATTTCAGTGGTGGTTGCACCAATACTTCCACTAATTTCTCGAAGAGAAACATTTACAATAGTGGCATCAATTAATTCTAATAACGCACAACTAATCGCTGTGAGTATGAGAATCCATTTGGTTGCGCC
>JBJTMU010000115.1:0-4644 GCA_046070685.1 Flavobacteriales bacterium
TTTCGGTGAAATTCTCGGTCTAAAATATGTGAGCCATTTGTCGCGCGAATGAAAATAAATTGAATGGGATGTTTGGATGTCGCGAGGGAATCCCAATCGACGTATCCTTGGTGGTGCGAAATATCGAGTCCAAAGGTGCGAATGCCATTTTTTTCAAATGAAGATTTGTCTGTATTTTCGTAGTAATCGTTCGATTGAAAAAAGGCTATTTTACGAACGGGCGTCATTTTAACCAGGCGAAAGGCGAGGGGAATAAATGCAATGATAGCTCCAAGTGTGATCCATTTTTTCAATCCTTTTTTTTGCAAGAAAAACAGGGTGATTAATACAGCAAAGATTCCCACGATTCCTCCAATTATACGCATGGGATGCAGGTGAATGTAGGTGATGATTTCTTGCAAAATGTTGTGAATCGTTGGTTTGAATGTTCAATATTAGTAATTTAATCCTCAAAATAGGCTATGAAATTTGGATTTCGCATACCATCCTTGAAAAAACGAATTGCAGCTCGTACTTCTGTTCCGCGTTTTGTCCGGCAAAATCTTGGATTCAAAGCACCCCGAGGAATGGGATGGTTGACTGATCCTAAAAAAGCGATGTACAATAAAGTCTATCAAAAAACAACACGTGGTTGCTTACTGCAACTAATGATTCTAACTGCAATCATTGGATTCCTTGTTGGATTCTCCTCCTGTGATATGCGATCTACCGACGATTCCAATTATGAGTACGTGAGTCCGTCCTTGACAAGAACTGGAAAAGTACGAAAAGCCTATGTTCGTCGCAAGGTGAGTTATTCGCCAAGCGCTTACAAATCCAGGGCAAGATCACGTTATTACTATCATACCAGAGGAAAATACCGGAGATAAGCAACACGAAAAACGTCTGTTTACGTTTCATTTGACAGAATCAGTTCAATCATTTACTTGCGAAATACGCAAATGCTGTTTCGCAAATGGTGAAATACAGTTTTTAATTGGTGTAAATCGCCGTTAGATTTGTATTGAATTAAAAATTGAACGAATGAAAAAAATGACCTTCCTGTTTCTGCTCTTATTTCATCTTCATTCGTTCGGTCAGACGACGGAAAATGCCCTTCCTACGAAGCCCTTCGTTATTTTGAAGGATGGCAGCATGATGTCCGTAAAAAACCCGGTTGTTGTATGTGAAAATACGTGTTATTACATCAATAAATCGAACAATGAAACACAGCAACAAGACATTTCGAATATCGAAGGATTCAGTAAAGGAAGTGATGTTCGATGGATAACTCCACAGGAATTTCAAAAGATAGGTAAACTGCAGGTGCAAGGATTCTTTTGGGGCGTTGTTATGATTTATCCTTCTGGATTCGGTATTTGCATGCTGTCTGATTTAATTAAACGAAAGCACATTCAGAAAATGTATTTGAATGGACGCTTTGGAACCAATGTGAAACATTCCTAAGAAAAGATGAAAAGTACTTTATTTACCTTGTTGATGCTCTTTGCAGGAATGCTGCAAGCTCAATCCGATTGGACATTTAAACCTTATGTGATTGTGAACGATACGCTTTATGAAAACCTGAAGCTTCCTGTTTTTATCATGGATTCGACCTTGTATATTCAAACGAAGGAAGGGAAAGTCTTGACATTTCCCTCGCGTGATGTCAACTACATTAGCAAGCGCTGTTTGTACGATCGTGTTACTCCGAAACAGAAAAATCGCTTATCTCGTTCCATAGCCACAAGTACCTATTTCAATTCTGCTGTGATGGTTAGTGGATTGGCTCTCTTGCGTTCGAGTTTCATCGAAATACAATACATCATCGCACATGGCGGAAATCAATTTATTTATACAATCGTAGGGGTCGGCTTCGGTTTAGGATTGGTGATTTCGTCTGCATATACCATTTATAAATTCATCCAGCGGAAACGCGAAACGAAAATGATACTCATTTCGAAAGGATTACATTTCATTCCAGATGATGCACTTCCTTTGCCGATCGCTCCCATTCCGAGTCTGGAGTAGCTGATGGGATAGGCATTATGTGTCGATCGTGTTTCTTTTTCTATCGAATGAGTGAAGATTCAGGGCAATCTGCTACTTTTGATCTTAGAAACGTATCACATGAATCAAAGGTATATACCCACACATCAATTTGTTGCGAAAGCTTGGGCCAATGGAACCACCACAGAATTAGTGAAATATCCGGAGGAAAGTGATTTCTTGAAACGCGATTTTATCTTTCGCATCAGTACGGCAACCGTGGAAGCCGAAGAAAGTACCTTCTCTGATTTTAGTGGTCTGACCCGCATTCTTGTGATTTTGGAAGGATCCTTGACCTTGATTCATGATGGACGTTATCAAAAACAGTTATCACCTTATGATCAAGATACCTTTGATGGCGCTTGGTCCACCCGCAGTGTGGGGAAAGTACGTGATTTCAATCTGATGTTCAATGCGCAGGCTAGGGGAGAAGTACGTGTCCTCTCATTGAGCAGTGATCACGTTGAACAGATAATGATGATGCAAAAGCGCATGGTTTTCTTTGTTCATACGGGCGTGTTCATCCTCGGAGAACAGACCTTAGAAGCTGGTTCTGTACTCGATTTATCGGAATGCAATAGTGAAATCTTGGATCTGTATTGTTGTTCCACCGGCACCGTGATTTGTTGTGCAGTGGAAATGAACGAATCCATTTAAAACCGTTTATTCCTCCGTTGCTTTTTTCGACTTACGGTACAAATAGCTATCGTAGATAAAGCGTTTAGCGAAGCGAACTTGTTTATCTGAATTGATCAATTTTTTGAAGACGTTGGCATTCACACCGAAATATTCGTAGGAAGATCCATCGGTAAACGTAATTTCCAATAAGAGTCCTTTGTGCTTGTAATCAGCGATGCCACATTCGTTGATGGTTGCTGTATATTCCGCCAAATTTGCTGATTTTGTTTCTGGGGCGATACTCACTAAAAAATGATACCCATCAGTGACTTGTCGACCCATGATTGCTGCTTCATCTTTCAAGGGATCTCCCTCTTGAAAACGATCTGGGTGCCATTGTTTGACTAATTTTCGGTAGGTCAGTTTGAGTTCAGCTAAATCGATTTGGTTTTCGATTTGAAATAATTTCTTGTATTCGTTGATGCGTTTCATAAGCGGATGAAGGTCGTGTCATCTGAGAGATGTTGGTCCAACCAGTTTTTTTAATTGAGCCGCAAAGATAAGGATAGAAATTGAAGCGAACGAATGATTTCATTCATTCGCCTGAAAAAGGAAAAACAAGTGCAGGTGATTATCCCATGTTTGGCACATTGAACATCCATCGGATGCCAAAGCGATCAAGGCAAACACCCCAATAACCCCAGAATTCATCGTGTGGTTGCACACATTCAGAACCACCTTCGGCTAAAATCGCATAGATCCGATCCGCATCTTCTTTGGAATCGAGGTCCAAGCTAATGGTGGTATTATTTCCAATTTTCAAGTGGTGACCCATACTTTCGAGCATATCTGTCCCGAGGAGATTCACTCCGCCATAGATGGGTAATCCGACATGCATGACCATCTTTTTTTCCGCATCAGACAACTGAGGCATACCTTCTTGCTGTGGCATATCTCCCATGCGCATGATCGGCGCGGACCATTCTGTTTGAAAAATAGATTGATACACTAGAAATGCTTCTTCCGCGTTTCCTTGAAAATTGAGGTAAATGTTTGTTTTTGCCATTTGAATAAGAAAAAAAAATTGAAGGTAAAGTTAGTGGAAATAATTTGTTGGGAAATTATTTGAAGTGTAGGAATATCGATCTCGTGTAAAAATAGAGTTGACCCCTCACCACCCATCATCTGAGTCAATTGTAAACATCTCCGCTAATTCCCATGATAACTTCGGTCAATAGAACAGTTCGGTTTTTTTTAATTAAAATGATTGAAAAAGGAACAAACATTTGTTTTGAAAAGATACAAATGCTAAATTTGTTAGAAAGGAAGGACTTTAACATCTGAATAAACATGAAAACAAACGAAGCACAAAAGGAATTAGGGCAGCGACTCACCCAAATGCGCAAGCGAAAAGGCTTGTCTCAAGAGGAATTGTCTGCGCGTGTTCAGTTATCCCGACCATCATTGGCCCAAATCGAATTGGGGAATCGTGGAGTCAATATTCAAGAATTTCAGAGGTTCGCTGAAGTCTTGGAATTTTCCTTAGATGATTTTGTATCCAAAGATTTCCACCTATCAGCAAAAGAAAGCTTGGAGGATGATCAAGGTATTCAGCAAAGTCAAGAACGCATTTCAGTACCAAAACTTCAAGTGGCCAAATTCAAACAGGTTTTACTCTATATTTTGGAGCGTTGTGGTGGGAAGCCAAATGTTGGGGAAACTGTATTGTATAAGTTGCTGTATTTTTCTGATTTCAATTATTATGAACTATACGAGGAACAATTAACAGGTGCAAAGTACCGAAAGCTTCCTTATGGACCCGTTCCACAAAAATTGGATATCATCATTGAACAAATGAGGGCAGATGGTCAACTTGAGCGCATCAAAACAAACTATCACGGCTATCCTCAAACAAGGTATTTTCCTTTGATTCATGTGATACGTTTCTAAGATCAAAAGTAGCAGATTGCCCTGAATCTTCTCACTCATTCGTAAGAA
>JBJTMU010000116.1:0-5590 GCA_046070685.1 Flavobacteriales bacterium
CTCTAATGTGGTATTCGAAACACTTACTATGATACCATTATTCGATATGGCCAAATGGTTGTCCATGGGTGTCATGCCATTATTTACATTACCTAACCAATTCACACCAATAGTTGGTGTACTTTTAAGGGTTGCTCCTTCACTCGGATTTTTGCTTTCTTTCTTAGTATTAAGTTTATCACTTTTAATTTCTTCAATTAATTTTTCATGATTCGATTCCGGATGAAACTCAATCATATCCTTCTTTTTCACAAGAATGGGTAACCATTTTAAATCCGTGGATTTTTCTGAAGTTGATCCCAGGCAGGGACTTGTTACTATAGTTGATTTCAATGCTTTTCCAATGATTTTGGTGGTGTCCATTATTGGTTTTATTTCTTGAGCGAATAAATCTCCGAATATGGTTATTGAAGAAAAAATGAAAAATATTGAAACAAATAATTTTACTTTCATGAATAAATGTTTTTTCAAATGTACAATAATATTATACAAAAGTGTACAAATAAACAAGCGAAATTAGGTGAATTTATAAAAGTTCATTGTGCAACTTTGTTTCATGGATGAAATTCACATTGGCAATGAAATAAAGAAGGTATTGGACAAAAGCGATGTCTCTGTATCTGAATTTGCTAAGCGAATTAATAAATCTCGAGGAAATGTTTATTCGATTCTTTCTCGAAAATCAATCGATACTGATTTACTGCAATCCATAAGTCAAGTGCTTAACTTCGATTTCTTTCTCCTTTTTAGTCAAACCTTCGATGCCCTCTCACATCGTTTGAAGAAATTAGAAAAAGAAAACTTGATGGTTTCAACACTGAATGACCTTCTTTTGGAAAAATACGGAGATAAGAAAAAATAAATCTCGAATGACTGAAATGTTCCGTCGTTTTAGCAAATTGTTTTTACAGGCTTGACTTTTTGGTTCTTTGGGGTCAAGCCAAAAGAACGAAGAAAACAAATCTCAAATCTCTGAACATTCCTCATTTCAACATTTTACATTACATTTGACCTACTACTACTTATTTTCAACGCATGAAATTCTTTTTCTTCGTTAGTTGCTGCCTACAACTAACTTTATGGTCTCAAAACCTCCTCGATAATGGTGATTTTGAGTCCTACAGCACTCTCCCGTCGAATGTGATGCAGTCCAATTTATGTGTTGGCTGGTCTAAATGTAATCAAGGCGGAGGAGGAAGTCCTGACTACTTTCACACGAATGGAACAGGATTGGTTCAGTTACCCAACTCATTTTACGCAACAATTCAAGCGCATACCGGAAATGCGTGCATGGGTATCGTCGCTTATCATGGTGTCTCAACAAATTTCCGGGAGTATATTTCTCATCCCTTGTCGTCTCCTTTAGTGGCAGGACAAACCTACCATGTTTCCTTTTATGTATCGAATGGGAAATACAATGGGAATTATGGTGGATGTGGAAGCGACCAACTTGGAGTGGCTTTTACCATGAACGAAGCCCAACAATCCGGAACGAGTCCAATGTCCAACTTGCAAGCGCAATTCGTGCAAACGGGCATTCTTTACGATACACTTTGGCAGGAGATTCAATTTACGTTTGTTGCTGATTCCGCTTACCAACACCTTGTTCTGGGTAATTTTCAGTCAAACGGGAACACACTTGTTCAAAATTTTGAAAACAGCGCCATCGAAACAGTTTACTATTTTTTAGATGATATTGTTGTCACGCGTGTCGAAAATAGTGCAAGTATAGTGACGAATACCAATGCCGATGCTCCATTGTTTTATTCAGTCGAACAACAAACTATTGCTTTTTTTCAAGATCAACAGGGTGAGCAAACACGATTGACCATATGTGATCTTCAGGGGAAAAAAGTGTGGGAACAGGATTTTACCCATTCCGAAAGTATTTCCGTTCAAACATGGAATCCAGGTCTCTATTTTTATCAACTTACACAAGGTGTTAGATTTGTGGAAGGTGGGAAAATATTGATTCGTAAATAAATACAATCATCTTCCATGTTTAATTCTCTTAACTTCAGTTGAAATGAAAAAAATACGCAATATCTTCAAAGTAGCGCTCGCCTTTTTACTCATCCTAATTTTTGGTGCAGTTGGTGCAATTTTACGGGTGATTTCGTTCGGTGCATTGACGAATTTTAATCGCACCGTTTGGATTCCATTGTTTTGTAAAGTATCCTTGTTTTGCATGGGGATTCGCGTAAAAAACAATGTTCATTGGACAGCAACAAATCAAGCTCATTTCATCACGTTTAATCACAATTCTTATTTAGATGGCTTTGTATTAATGAGTCTTGGTATCCCCAATATACGCATCCTAATGAGTGAGAGAATGTTGATTTTTCTCCCCGTTTGGTTGATTTCCTTCTCGATTGGACTTTTATACATACCGGTAAAAGAACAAGCAAAAAGAAGGTTGAATTTCTTTTATAAACTGGAAAAAATAATTTTTAAAGAGCGGATTCATATTCTGGGTTCATCTGAAGGTGTTCATGTGTACAGTCAAAAAATTGCACCGTTTAATCGAGGCGTTTATCACATGGCCTTGAATTGTCAAATGCCGATCTTACCACTTTTTATTTATACGCCGGAGGAATCAAATCCCTACGCAAATTTTCGTCCGTTTAAACGCGGCACTGTTGTTATTGAGTCTATGGATCCGATCGATACCGGTCATTGGAAACTGGATGATTTAGATCAGCATGTTGCCGAAGTTAGAGCGAAATATGTTCAACGCTTCAATGAATATTATCAAGTGCATACGGAATAAATAGAAGCCAAAACCTAGTAACCTAAACAACCTAAATACCTATTATCATGACTACTACTGAGATTTTTTCTCGCGCAGCTCACATTGCGTCAAAACCATTACCAAAGTTGGATCTTCAACTGCTTCAGGCGGCAATTGAGGACATTAAAAAAAGAACATCACGTTCAGCAGCCTTGTCAGAAAGAGCGCAACAACTCATTCCGAATGGGACCCAACACACCTTGCCACTTTCAAATCCCTATCCATTTTACATGAATAAAGGGACAGGAAGTTCATTGGTTGATGTGGATGGAAATGAATACGTGGATTACATTTTAAGTGGCGGTGCCATCATTCTTGGGCACAATGATCCCGGATTGGTAGCATCCATTCAACACCTTTTGTCGACGAAAACGCATTTTCATGGTCACCACGACGAATTGGAACTAGATGCCGCTGAAGCGATTATATCTTTCTTTCCTTCAATTGAAAAAGTAAGATTTACAGCAAGTGGGAGTGAAGCGAACAATGCAGCGATTAAAATTGCGAGAGCTGTAACGGGTAAAAAGAAACTTATTAAATTTTTAGGACATTACCACGGCTGGGGACATGAATACTTGATGGATGTGGAGGTTCCTGGTTCTGGAAAATTTGTCACGAATGGAATTCCAGACGAATACATGGATCAAACCATCTTGGTTCCACCGAACGACCTTGAAAAATTAGAAGATGTTTTTCGCGCTTATCAAGCTGATGGTGGAATTGCCGCTATTATTGTGGAGCCTTATGGCGCAGAATCAGGCTTAGTTCCAATCGTGGATGGATTTAATCAAGCAGCCTTAGAAATGGCACATCGTTACGGCGCACTCTATATTATGGATGAGGTGGTAACGGGCTTCCGAATTGGAAAAGGTGGAGCGCAAAAACGCTTGGAAATTTCTCCGGATTTGACAACTCTCGGAAAAGGATTAATGAATGGATTTCCATCTTGTGGAGCTGTTGGTGGGAAGCGTGAAATCATGGATGCTGCATTTACGACCATTCCTCACAAAGATCCATATACGTATGTCGCTGGAACATTATCCGGAAATGCGCTGTCTGTTGCGGCATGTAAACACGTGGTATCAACACTTGCAAGTACAAATCGACTTGAAATAGCAGAAGCAATGGCAACAGATGTGGTGACGAAATTAAACGATCTGTTCTCTTCGTATCAATCAGACTTTTTTGCTTATAACATTGGCAATATTTTACGCGTTGAATTAACGGCTCCACATGCGGTACCGTTAACTTCCCAAGAAGCATTGATGGAGGTTGTGGAACGCAGAAAAATACTTTCTTCTTATGCTGCAATCGTGGCCTCTACAGGAGTCCTATCCAGACATGGAAGGGATTTTGTGAGTTGTGCGCATACAGTCGCTGACAATGATCGTTATGTGGCGGGATACGAAAAATTAGTACAAAGCTTTCTGAAATGAAATCGCCAGTTAGAATTTTAGTCACCGGAATTTCGAAAGGAATTGGGAAGGCGATAGCTTTGGATCTAATTCAACGAGGATTTGAAGTCTATGGAACGGCACGTCATCCAGAATCTATTATGGATAAAATTGCTGGAGTTACTTATCTGCCGCTTGATTTAAGCGATGAAGTTTCTATCCAACAATGTTTCGAACGACTACCTGAATTGGATGTGTTAATAAACAATGCTGGACAAAGTCAAATGGGACCTGCAGAAGAAATTTCAAACGACAAAGTCCGAGAGATTTTTGAAGTTAATTTCTTTGGCACCTTGAGTTTGACAAAAAAAATCCTTGGGGTCATGCGGAAACGTAGAAGTGGGAAAGTGATCAATATCGGAACCTTGTCGGGGACATTCGCCATGCCTTTTCAATCGACTTATGGTTCCTCGAAAATTGCTTTACGTATTTGGACACTTTGCTTACGAAAGGAAATGCGTCCATTTGGAGTGCATGTTTGTACAATAGAACCATTTTATATCAATAGCGGCATTCAATTGGAATATTTGTGTCAAGATGATTCAGAATATAAATCAACATCAGATAGCGTCTGGAAAAAAAGAAATGAAAATCTTTCTCGAGCTGTTCCTCCGGATGAATTGGTGAAAACAGTACATCACATCCTCAAATCCAGGGATCCGAAGGGGATGTACATTTCAGAGCGAAAAGGAAGATGGTTTAATTTCTTCGGTCGCTTTTTATCGGGAACGTTCATTGAAAAATTAGCCTGCAAAACGGCTGGAATCAAGTATTGAGGCTCAATCCAAACAAAAGTCCCCTTTGCGTTGCAAAGTTTGGTCTTTTTTTGTTTTCTACGCTTTTTGAAATAAATTTCAAACGCGTTTAAAACAGTGAAATCTTCTAATGGGATTACGCTAACGCGTTTTCCCTGAATGGGGGCTCAATCCAAACAAAAGTCCCCTTTGCGTTGCAAAGTTTGGTCTTTTTTTGTTTTTTCCGCTTTTTGAAATAAATTTCAAACGCGTTAAAAACAGTGAAATCTTCTAAGGGGATTACGCTAACGCGTTTTCCCTGAATGGGGGCTAAATCCAAACAAAAGTCCTCCTTTGCGTTGCAAAGTTTGGTCTTTTTTTGTTTTTTCCGCTTTTTGAAATAAATTTCAAACGCGTTAAAAACAAAAAAAGCCCACTTCTTTCGAAGTGGACTTTTGTTTGTGATCCCGCTGGGATTAAAACAAAATAAAACAATATTGATAATCAATCATTTAAGTTTTATTATTTTCAAAAAACAACAAAATTGTTTTACACTTTGTTTTACACTACTTTTGTTTGATGAAAGACAATTCAACATCAACAACATTCAC
>JBJTMU010000117.1:0-6228 GCA_046070685.1 Flavobacteriales bacterium
GCTGTTTCATAGCACACACGTCCATCGAGCAACTCAATTTTCACACGAATGATGGCTTCTTGTCCAACTTTTGCTGTTTGCTCACCACTTCCTTCACAGTAGCGCATAAATCGAAGTCCAGACTGACTTTCAGTTGCATGCATTTTCAATTCTCGGTGATGCGCGAGAAATAAATTGATTTTAATTTCCTCTCTGGCATTCAACTCTTGATTAAAATCTACTGAATGCGCGGTTCCCCACTTTTTATTGTGGACATCCTTTGGTTTTTCCGCCCGACAAGCAAGCAAAACAACAACAAGAAAAAACACACTAAAACGGATCATTTGATTGGTATTAACTCATCTACTAACGAACGAAAGCGATCAATTGTTACAGATAAGGAATCAGTTGAAAATCCACCGGCAGCATATTGATGTCCACCTCCCATAAAATTTCGGGCTGAAAATTCATTCACAAAGTACCTTCCTTTTGAACGGAAGGAGATTTTAATTCCATCCTCATGCTCTACAAAGAATGCTGCGATAGAAATTCCTTCAATGGATAAAATGACATTCACAAGTCCTTCGGTGTCACCTTTTTGATAATTAAATCGACGCAATTCATCTAATGTTAAACTGATGAGTCCAATTGGTAAGCCAGGGAATAACTCCAATTTCTCCGCAATTGCAAATCCCCTTAATTGTAATCGAGAAACGGTATTCACATCGTAAATGGCTTCGTGAATAGCGACATGATTAACGCCAATTTTCAAAAGATGAGCTAATACTTCATGTGTTTTCGAAGTAACCGATGGAAAACGAAAGGAACCAGTATCTGTCAACATTCCCAAATAGATTCCATTTCCGACTTGCTCATCAATTAATGGTAAGAATCCCATTTCTTGAATGCATTCAAAAATCAATTGCGCTGTCGAACATACTTCTGGACGAGAAATAGTGATCTCACAGAAATCTTGGGGATTGGGATGATGATCGATCATGATTTTTGCAGAAGGGAATTCCAATACAAAAGACTCCATTTCCTTCCCTACCCGACTTGCGCCATTGTAATCCAAGCAAAACAAGGTGTCATACTCCGAAATGTTCTCGTTCAGTCCTTGATCAAAAATTGAATATTCGACATCCTTCAAAAAGGGTAATAAAAAATCGGCTGGACGATCCGGGACAATCACATGCGCTTCTTTTCCCAAATTTTTGAAAAAGAAATACCATGAAACAACACTCCCAATGGCATCACCATCGGGAGATTTATGTGTTGTAATAAAAACCTTTTGGCTTTCAGTTATGTGTGTACGAAGTGCATCTATCATGCAACAAAGTTAATTGTTCTGCTGCATGTGTTCAGCTTCTTCTTTATCTTCTTGAAATAATTTCGGTAAATCTTTCTTTCCTTGTAAGTTATCCATTAAATCTTCTAACTGAGAAATAGATAAATTTTTGGCGATGATTTTTTTGTCTTTATCAAGCACAAAGATGCGAGGCGTTGAATATAGATCATAGGTTGTTTGGAAATTCAAGGACTCCAAGGTTGTTGGTTTTCCCTTTTCACCAGCATAAACAGGTACTAATTTCTCCGGTGTCGCTTTGGCAATTTCGTAGATGCTATTTGTTACTGCGACATTGATAAATGGCAATTTATTGTCGCGGATGTATTTTTTCCATGCTTCAAAATCTTTTCCAATTCCTTTACCTACGGCATACACTTCAATGTTTCTGTTTTTGAATTTCTCATTGTACAACGTGACTAATTTCGGTGTTACTTTTTTACAATGTCCACATTCTGGATCCCAGAAATATAATATCGTATATTCCGATTTCAAGGAATAGAAGTCCAACCATTTTGTATCTGAAGTATCTCGAAGAATTAAGTTATATGGTTTTGCACCAACAACTAAATTCAATTTCCATTTTAAATCTTTACATAGTTCCTCAAATTTATCTTCAGCAACCCATGTCGCTGGAGATTTACCTGTTGCAGGATCCGTTGTACAGAAATAGCGATTTAACATGTACAGATACACTTTGTCCATTCCCATGATTTGACTTTTACCAAAAGTTGAGGCAATCCATCCAACACTGTATTCAAACATTTTCGATTTAGGATCTAGTCCATCACAGAATTTGAAGGCATATTTAATGATGGTATCCCAATGTTGGATCATCATGTTCTTACCGAAGTAAAACTCTAATTTATTGTGAAAAATCGGATTATTTACGAGGGCATCAGATTTCAAATCAACGTTATCCCAATAGTGTTCAAAGTAGTATTTATAGCGGAAATTAGAATCAATGATTTCGCCTTTTTCATTTTTCGGAGCTTCAGGAACGAATACATCGATGGACATTTTGACAATTTTACCAACGAGCATCTCTCCGTGCTTTGCAACGATATCTTTTTGATAATCATCTACTTCCTTATTTAATGCATCGATTGTTTCACTCAATGTTTTATATTCTGGATCCGTATCTTTTAATTTCGCACGTTGCTCTGCTAATTTATTCGCTTCACCTTTTTTACCGCTAATAAATTTCACGTACGGAATGAAAATTTTATTTTCCTCTGATTTTTTAATGATCAAGTTACTCATGAAATCAGGACCTTTTGTTTCGAGCTGTACTTCTTCGTTATTGTAAACGAATTCAAAATATTTTTGACCTGGCAACAGCAATCCGACAATACCTGGTTTTTGCTTTTTACCATCGAAAACAACCTCACCATTTTTCATTTCAGCTGTATCGGCATAATTCAATCGCGATCCAAAGTATTTAATTAAAAACACAGTTGTGTCCTTTTGACCATCGACTTTTAATTTGATTTTCTGTGCATAAGTCATTGATGCACAAGCCAAAAACAAGAATGTTAGAATATTTTTCATAGAATAAGTACGTTTTATGTTACGAATATGCTTTTAATTTAGGTTCATACTTTTTTTTTAACATTTCATTAACCAAAGAAAAAATCAATCGGAAATGAAGCGTCTGGAAAGAGAAAATCCAGCACTTTTGACGCACTAAAAACAAAAAAGATGCTTATCAATGGAAATCAATCCAAATTTTCTTCCACTTGAGAGAGAATGGTCGTCATTCCATAAGGATTCAACGAATGAACATCCGAATAACGCTTTAACCAAGTGATTTGTCTTTTGGCATAATTGCGTGTGTGTTGTTTGATTTTATCAATCGCTTCGGCATAGGTATAGTGATTTCCCCAATAGTCAAACAACTCGCGATAACCAACCGTATTCAATGCTTTTAACTGTCGATGTTGAAATAAGCTTTTCGCTTCATCGAGCAATCCATCTGCTATCATTTGATCCACACGTATATCAATGCGATCATACAACTCTTCTCGCCTCCAATCGATAAAAAATCGGGCGATATCGTATTGCTGTGTTCGATTCCCTTTACGCAACGATGAATAAGGAACTCCGGTTATTTCAATCACTTCCAACGCACGAATCAATCGAACTGGATTTTGTTGATCAACTTGTTGAAAATATATTGGGTCTAATTCAAATAATTTTTCTTGCAAAGCAGCCAATCCTTCTTGCTGATGAATGAGGGTATATTTCTCTTGAATAGAAAGGTCATGAGGGATTTCATCCAAACCTAAGGTCAATGCATCGACAAACATACCTGATCCACCGACAATCACGGCTGAGGCATTCTTCTGTAATAATTGATCTAAGATGGGTTTTGCTTCCTTCGCAAATTGACTTGCGGTAAGTTCGGAATGAATGGAATGTGAATGAATAAAATGATGTTTGACTTGCGCCAATTCCGCTTCGGTCGGAGTAGCGGTACCGATATTCATTTCACGGTAAAATTGTCTAGAATCTGCAGAAATGATTTCTGTTCCCAATTTTTCAGCTACAGCGATAGCCAATGAAGTCTTTCCCGATGCGGTAGGACCTTGAATGACCACTACCTTCCCCTCCACTTTTTCCATTTATTTCCAGGCTGAGTAAATAGCGAATACTTTTTTCACGTAGGAAATCGCATGGCCTCGATAAGCACCACATTTCACATGTTCCGAACGATAATATTTCGGTTCATCTAAGTGTCGAACCATTTCTTCTACATTCCCGTCCCAAATAGCAGGATTAAGTCCAGTTGCACGCGCTAAGTTTTGTGCATCTTCAATGTGACAAGGTCCAGCGTTGTATGATGCCAAAGTAAATTTCAATCGTTGTTCAGGATCCGGAATATCTTTCCATCGACTAAAGGTACGATTCAGCAAACGCATTCCGCCAGCGATTTGTACTTCTGGAGGTGAACCAGGGAAGACACCACAACTTGGACCTGTATTTGGCATAAATTGCATCATTCCATACGCACCACCAAATCCACGTGCATTTGGATTAAAACGCGATTCTTTGAAGGCAATCGCCGCTAATATTTTCCAATCCCAACCATATTTTTTCGCCACTGCTTTAAAGACATCATCAAATGGAGAAAGGTGTCCTTTCTTCGTGATATAAAATTCAACTGGTTGAACATCCAAGTAATCGAAATAACGTTTTTTCAGCTCTGTATAAGCAGGAGAAGCACAATAGGATTCGATGAAGGCATCCAATTTCTTTTTTAATTCAGGACTATTCAAACGCAAACCGAAGGCAATTTTTTGCTGAAAGGACATCCGTGTATCGATATTCAAATTGGGATGCATTTCTTTGCTGATGCGCGCTAAATTTTCGTGAGCCACGGTAAACGGGATGACGTTATTGGCGACCATCTCAATTAAATCCTCCGTAATGGGATCATCCTGACGATAGCGAATGTGAACATGCGCACCAATTTCATCTTGCAAATCTGTCAAACGACGAGAAAAAGGAGAATCCTTCCGAACAACAACTGTTTTTTCTCCAAGTTCAGAAGGTTCTTTGATTAACGTATCATTGGAACGCTGCACCAAAACTTGATGTGTATAATAGTATGGTCGTGAGTATGCCAATTTTCGTTCATCCTCCAAGGAGACCACTAAATTGGAGGCAATAACATCACCCTCCCCATTATTCAGGAATTTCTTAAAATCCTTTGAGTCAGTCATCACCTTCACCTCCATTTTCACCCCAAGGGTTTTACAGAAGGAATCCATGATTTCGTATTCAAATCCTAAACGTTTGCCACGATATTCAAAAAAAGACAAGGAACTATTTTCCGTAAGGATGGTCAGTTTACCCTTTTTCTGAATTTCCTGGAGATCTATTTTCACTGCAGGTCCAGTTGCCTTATCCCCACAAGAAACTAAAATCATGACAATCAATAAAGTAGTCCATGTTAAACGCATGTGTACTATTTTTATGTAAGTGTTTCTTTACGAAAGAATTAATTGAAAGTTACAAGCTTTTTGAAACATTTGTTTTATTACAAAATAAAATGGATATTTGACACTCAAATGATTGTGTATGAGCAATGAACAAAACGAGATTTATTCAAAGGTAGTCCGCGCTGGAAAGCGAACGTATTTTTTTGATATAAAATCTACCAAAGGAAATGATTTGTATATTACCCTCACTGAAAGCAAAAAGACTTTTGGGGACGAAGGAGATGGTAACTATCAGAAGCACAAGATCTTTCTTTATAAAGAGGATTTCGAAAAGTTTAGAGAAGGTCTAGACGACGTTTTAGCGAAAATCGAAGAAATCAAAACAAATCAATAATTTTTTCAAAAAAGTCTTGCAGATATAAAAAGTATGCTTATCTTTGCACCACAAATCACGAGGGAGTTTAGCTCAGTTGGTTTAGAGCATCTGCCTTACAAGCAGAGGGTCGGGGGTTCGAATCCCTCAACTCCCACACTGATGAAAGCATTGTCGAAAGACAGTGCTTTTTTCGTTTCAGGTCATGAAGCTTGCTTCAAATGAACAGATAGAAAACAGAACGGATCAAGACCAAAACCTGGGGACTAGGGATCATGACCAAAACCTGGGGACTAGGCATAAATTTGAGTTAATCTAAAAAGATTAAGCAAGACCTGAATTAATTCGTTTTCAAACGCAAAATGAAAAATTACACCGTCAGAAATTAGGTTTGTTTTAAAAATGCATTTCAGAAATGTAACAAAACAATCTCTTATTCTTATTGACAAATAAGCGTATCAATCCAAGGAGAATAACCCACCCAAATACCTAGAGCGCCACCTTTAATGTTTGTTGGGACATTTGTTGGCGTGGCGAAAGGATTTCCACCAGAATACATTTGATTGTATTTTTTCTCAAAGAAATTG
>JBJTMU010000118.1:0-5652 GCA_046070685.1 Flavobacteriales bacterium
ATTATTGACATTTGGCAATTTAGCAAACATTATTTTCCTGCAGATCACATGCAAGTGTTGAAGGAAATTACTTCTTTACTTTCGAAAGGAACCAAGGTTTATTACATCACGGGTAACCACGATGAAATGCTCCGTAAATTCAAAGGATTTAGCATGGGGAATTTTGAAATTCAAAACAAATTAATTCTTCCATTATCCACCGGCACAGCTTGGATTTTTCACGGAGATGTTTTTGATACCACAATGAAACATTCCAAGTGGATCGCTAAACTTGGTGGAAAAGGATATGATCTTTTGATCATCCTCAATACAATGGTTAATTGGTTTAGCGAGAAAATAGGAAGGGGTAGAATTTCTTTGTCGAAAAAGGTCAAAGATAGTGTGAAAGGTGTGATCAAATTTGTGAATAATTTCGAAGAAACGGCGGCCGAAATTGCGATTAACAATGGCTACCAGTTCGTGGTGTGTGGACACATTCACCATCCTCAAATAAAGAAGATGACCAATGATAAAGGGGAGTCTGTTTTGTATTTAAATTCAGGTGATTGGGTGGAGAATTCAACGGCGTTAGAATACCATCAACATGAATGGACATTATACAAACACATACCGAAATCAGGAGATTTCACTATGAAAGAGGAAGCGGCAACCATCAAAAATGCCTTGAGTTATGATCAATTACTACAAGAAGTCGTTTCTGGATTAAATTTCGATGCACCATGAAAATTCTCTATGCCATACAAGGAACCGGAAATGGCCATTTGAGCCGAGCGCAAGAAATTGTTCCGATCATCAACAAATATGCTCAAACAACTGTTTTGGTGAGTGGAAATCAATCTCAAATACAATCGAATTTTGATATCAATTACCAAAAAACGGGTTTGACATTCTTGAGTGGAAAAACGGGTAAAATCGATCTACTTCGCACCGTTTTCAAATCCCACCCCATTGATTTTTTCAATGAAATTAGAACGTTTCCAATTAAGCAATTTGATTTGGTTTTAACCGATTTTGAACCTGTAGCAGCCTGGTCAGCTTTGATGCATGGCGTTCCTTGCATCGAAATGAGTCATCAAGCCGCTGTGATACATGCCAATGCTCCAAAACCGAATACTAGAAATCGATTAGGGGAATACATACTGCATCATTATTGTCCAACAAAAGAAAAAGTGGGTTTTCATTTTGAAGCGTATGGACCTCACATTCATACACCGGTTATTCGTCAGGCTATTCGTCAAATGGACACTCAAAACCTCGGGCATTATACCGTCTATCTTCCTGCCTATCACGATGAGGTCTTACTTCAATTTTTGAAGCAATTTCCGGTGAAATGGGAAGTATTTTCTAAGTTTACAAAGGAAAAATCAACAAATGGAAATGTCTCCTTTCATCCCATTGATGAAAAGGAATTTTCACGCAGTTTTGCGCATTGTGAGGGCGTTTTATGTGGCGCTGGATTTGAACTTCCAGCAGAGGCCATGTTTTTGAAAAAGAAGATTTTAGTGATCCCGATGAAAGGACAATACGAACAGCAATGTAATGCCGTGTCAGCTCAAGGTGTTGGCGCAACGATGATTGATGGCTTGAATTTATTACATCACCGGACCATCAACCTATGGTTAAGTCAAGGGAGTCCAGTACATGTTGATTTTCAAGATCAAACGGAATCGATTGTGCAAGCAACACTGAATCATTTTTTACACGATAAGGAAGAAATGGAATTGGAGCGCTTCAAAGAAAAAACAGTCCTTGAAAAATTGTCTGTGCTCAAATATTTATTTTGATAAATTGGTTCGAATAACGTTCACTTATTTTTGGATATAACTCAAATACAATTCACGTTGCGCATGGAAAGGCGGTAAGTTTCGTTCACTGTAACGATTTTTTAAATCGGCACTAATGTTTCGTGCTTTCACGCTTCCGCGCCATTGAAAATCAAATATTCGAACAAGTTCTGCTTGAATCATTGGATTTTTCACGGTCATTCCCACTTCAATTCGCTGGTCAAGATTACGTTCCATCCAATCGGCACTCGTGATGATGTGAACAGGATCACCATTATTTTCAAAAATAAAAAATCGCGCATGTTCCAAATAACGATCCACTAAACTGATCGCTTCAATGTTCTCACTTAAACCTTTCACGCCAGGTTTTAAACAACAAATCCCACGAATAATCAACTCGATTTTCACTCCTGCTTTACTGGCTGCATAGAGTTTATCAATCATTTTGACATCTGTCAAGTTGTTGATTTTGATCTTAATACCCGCTGGTAGTTTTGCCTTGGCATGAGCGATTTCTTTATCGATCAATGCAAATAATTTACGCCGCGTATTGAATGGAGAAACCAACAAATTTCTAAATTGGTGACGCTCTAAATTATTTTCAAGTAGTTTAAATACTTTATTGACTTCCAAAGATAATTCACGATCAGCGCTTAGTATGGCAAGATCAGAATAAATAGTGGCAGTTTTTTCGTTGAAATTTCCAGTCCCAACAAAGGTGATGAAGTGATCTTTTCCATCTTTCACTTTTCGAATTTGCAATAATTTTGAATGGACTTTCAAATTCGGTACACCATAAATCACATTCGCACCAAATTCTTTCAAACGATTGCTCCACCATAAATTGTTTTCTTCGTCGAATCTTGCCTGAAGTTCAAATATAACAGTGACCTCTTTTCCATTGAATACACAGGCAAGAAGCGCATTCATGACTTCTGAGTTCTTCGCGACGCGGTAGATATTGATTTTGATGTCTTTCACTTTTGGATCTAGTGCTGCTTCTCGAAGGATATCGACCACATGATCAAACCTTTGATAAGGAAAATGCAACAGTACATCTTGTTCAAAAACGACATCTAAATGACTTTTTCCGGGAATAAAAGCCGGATGAGCTTGCGGTGCTTGAATTGGATATCGGTACTTTGAAATGCCAAAATCAGGGAAGGACATAAAATCCTTGAAGTTATGATAGCGTCCACCAGGAATCGTATTTGTACCTAACGTTAAATCGAGAGATTTCAGTAAAAAGCTCAATAAATCCTTTGGCATTTTTGCATCATAAACAAAGCGAACCGGATCCCCTTTTCTACGTTGCTTTAGACTTTTTTCTATTTTCTCAAAGAAGGACAAGGACAAATCATCATCTAAATCCAATTCGGCATCACGGGTAAATTTAAAGGTGTAAGCGGATACTTCATGCGGTTCAAAAATCCCAAAAATCTCTTTGAGTTGCAAACGAATGATGTCATCAATTAGGATATAGTCAATGCGGTCCTCGCCGGGAAGTTGAAAGAACCGTGAATATTCACTTGGAATTTGAATCAACGCAAAACGTGTTTTATCCTTCTTCTCCACAATTTTCACCGCCAGATAAATGGCATAATCGCGCAGTTTAGGCAGTTGATTTTTTTTATCGAGAATGATAGGGAAAATGGCATGTTTTAAGTGCTCATTGTAGTAGGTTTTCAATAAGTCTTTTTGATGCGCATTGACATCCTTTTCGTTAATCATGAATATATGATCCTTCTCAAAATCAGATTGAATTTGTTCGAATGCTTCTTCAAACTTATGTTGTTGTTTAAGTACAACTTTTCGAATTTCTTGATATAATTCTTCTGCATCCCCTTTAAATCCTTCGACTTTTTGCTTTTTCAAAGCGGACATTCGTTTCAAATTGGCAACGCGCACACGGAAAAATTCATCCATATTATTGGAGTAAAGTCCCAAGAAACGCATGCGCTCTGTGAGTGGAACAGTAGGATCTAAGGCTTCTTGTAACACACGGTCGTTAAACGACAACCAACTTAATTCACGATTGATGATGTTCATGAAGCAAATATGCGCAAAAGCACTTGAATAATGTTGAGACAGTTGATTAAGATTATGTAAATTTTTTTAATTCTATGAAAAAGAATGAATCTCAATAACCCTCTGATTATTCAATCATCACTGCTTTCGTAAATGATCCACTTAAGTTTGATCCCTTCAAGATGTAATATCCAGATTCGAAATGACTTAGGTCGAACGAAAAACTGTGCTTGTTTTCAACTCGTTGCGCATCAACTCGTTGACCCATCGCATTGAAAAGTTCTAGCTTCATCTCCGCATCTCCAGTCCATTGAACTGTAAAATCGCCATGAGATGGATTTGGGAAAATGTCATACGTTTTATATTCGTTGTTCACGATGGAAGTTGTTCCATCATAAACGAGTTGACACGTATCAGTCACCCCAAAATTATCCGTATTTAAAAAAACAGCCGTTAAAGGCTCACATGGATTTGAAAGATTCAATGTCAATGGATAAGAGACTGTGCTTTGACCAAACTGCCCGAATACAAACATGTTCCCTGTTGCCACTGTATCTCCATGACAATCAAGGAGCGCTGAGATATAGGGGTAATTTGTGAAGGAGCTAGACGAAGCAGCATAAAAGATCGAAACTTGAATGGCATTTGGATTCAAACTATCCGTGCTGATGTTGGTAATGGAAAAATCTCCGCAGCTACTGGTTTGTCCTATGACATGAAAATTATTCCAGAAAATTGACCAAAAAATCAATGAAATGTACAGCTGTTTCATGAGGTAAAAATAGAGAAATTTTTCTCCTGAAATTCTCTGAATAAAAATGAAAATTTTGAATTTGGATGAAATGATGATCGGCTAAATTGGTAGTTAGCTCTATATTTGTTGTCATGGAGCAATTAAAGCAGGCGATGCAAACGATGATCAATATTTCTAATGAAGAATTTGACCATTTTTCGGATGCTTGTCAAGTAAACATACTTAAAAAGAATGATGTTTTATGTTCTCCATTAACCATTCCAAATGAAATATTCTTTATCAAGGAAGGACTTATCCGAGTATTTATTAACGATGACAAAGGCGATCAACATACGATTCATTTTGCTCTAGAGAATCAGTTTATCGCAGATTATTCAAATTACATTTTAAAAAAACCCGGAGTTTATACACTTCAGGCTATAGAAGCATCAGAACTTATTTCTATACCTCGTTCTGCAATTGAGTGGGGATACGCAAATTTAAAGGATGGGAATAAAATGGGAAGATTGATTGCCGAGTATTACTTCATGTATCAGGATGACCGAATCAATAGTAGATATATTAAAACGCCAAAAGAACGCTATTTAGAAATCGATTCGATCTTTCCGAATATTCACCAACGAGTTCCACAACACATGATCGCTTCTTATTTAGGGATCACACCTATTCATTTGAGTAGATTGAAAAGTTCAAAAAATTGAATTACTAAACATTTGTTATCGTATTCTTGTCAGTTCATTCTGAAATTTGCAGCATGATAGCATATACAATGATAACAGGGGCCAGTTCAGGAATTGGCTTAGAGATGGCAAAAATGTTAGCCAAAAAAAATTACAACTTGATTTTGATTGCGAGATCTGAGCAACGATTAAATCAAATTCAAAAAGAACTGACAGAGAAACATAATGTCGTTATCCAAATTATGCTCATTGACTTGGCTGAGAAAAATGCTGCTCAGGATATATATAATCAAGTGAAAGAAAATAATTGGCAAGTGGCGGGCTTGATTAATAATGCAGGATTTGGTGATTACGGACATTTTGTTGAAATGCCGCTCAACAATGATGAAGAGATGATAGCGGTAAA
>JBJTMU010000119.1:0-9032 GCA_046070685.1 Flavobacteriales bacterium
GAAATGCACCCATGTTTGAGCACAGCAGTCTGTCGACCTGCAAGGCGACAGCCAACTGCGTTTGCGAGTTTGGGTAAATGACTGAAATGTTCCATAGTTTTAGCAAATTGTTTTTATAGGCTTGACCTTTTGGTTCTTTTGGGTCAAGCCAAAAGAACGAAGAATATGAATCTGACTATAATGGTTTTACCTAATGTCCAAAAAAATCTATTAGGAAAGCACAAATCGGCCTCTGGTTTTTTTCTTTCCACGCCAAGCCTGATTCTTTTGCCTTAACTTTTCCTTAACTTTGAGCATGCAAAATTGGACGCGTACTTGCTGGTTGTTTTTCCCAACGATTGTTGCCTTCTTTCTACTGAGTGTCCTCTTACAATTGGTTTTTTTAACACAAGTAAATGGACTTGTCACTTGGACAAACACATTTCTTTCCGTATTACATTTATTATTGCTGTTTTCGGTCTATTGGACCGTCGTATCGATCATAGGTGGTTTGTTTCCAAATCGGATTCGACTCGTTGAGAAATTGCTTTATGCTGTGTTAACTGTTCAAGTCATCGGAAGCATTTGTTGTGATCAATATTACCTCTACGCTCATGAGCCGCTGGATGAAGCGTTCTTACTTTTCGACTGGACAGAACTGTGGATGATTGCAGATGTGGAGCACCGCTTGAACATCGTTTTAATGAGCTTGTTTCTTTCGGTGATGTTGTTGCCCTGGATCGTCATCAAATGGGTTAAAAAAAAGTCGAAACAAGATCCATCATCCACACTTAAAAAATGTACTCCCTTTTTAATTATTGCTTTTGCACTTTACGTATTTGTTCCATTTCAGGTAAGTACGAAGAATCGTTTTAACTTTTTTGTAGGTCGTCTCGTTCATGCTGGATTTTTCGGTCAAAAGGACATTGAAAACATGCACATCACACCCGCTGATTTCAAAGATATTCCAAAGGCTTTTTACAACGTTGGAAAACAAATAGATCCAGTTTATCCATGCCTACATGAATTTAAGCAGCCATCTGTACTTAGTCCATTGTTGCAGCAAACCAGCACCGGAAAACCTCCACATATTTGTATTGTCATTGTGGAAAGTATGTCCTCCGATTTATTTGGTGAACGAGGCTCCAATACAGGAGTCCTGATGCCATTTCTGGATTCACTAAGCAAGCGGTCACTTTATTTTCCAAATGCTTTTTCCACCTATCAACGCACACACAATGTGTTGCCTGCTGTTTTGACTTCCGTTCCAAATACTGTCGATGGAAACGTCTTTCAGCAAATTCCTTTTCCACGGCATTATTCCTTATTTAACCTACTGAAGAAAAATTATCGTTTTCAATTCAATTGTGGGGTTCCGTATGATTACTTGAATATGGGTGGATTTATGCAACAATACAAAGGTGTTCAATTGCTGCAAACTTGGGATAAAAAACATCAAATCCACAAGGAACAAGTAGGTAATGCCTGGGGATATCCTGATGAAGATCTATTCGGACAAGCCCAAGAGGAAGCGAGAAAGCACCCTGATTTTTCAAGATCACAATTAAAGGTGTTTTTAACTATTAGTTCACATGATCCCTTTTTATATCCAAACAAAGATGGATGGAAAAAATTTGTGGAAGAAAAAACGGAGCAAATTAAGGATCGAAAACTTGCCTATCTAGTGAAGCATCAAGCAGCTGAATTTGGTTCCTTTTCCTACACCGATTCTTGTTTGCACGCATTTTTTCAAAAAGAACAGCGAAGTGCACATTATCGAAACACCATATATATTATCACGGGAGACCATGGCACGGAATTGTATCGTAGAAATCCCTTATCTAAATACCAAGTTCCCATCGTCATTTATTCGCCGTTATTGAAACATGGCTTTCAATCGAATGCAGTGGTTTCTCACAACGACATCGCTCCAACTCTACTGAACTATTTGAAATCCTCTTACCATGTTTCTCTTCCGGATGAGGTGCCGTTTATGGGTAAGGAACTTGTTTTATCGACCGCATTCGAGGCGAAAAGAAAACTATTTTTCACCACGAATAAACTGACCACTTCGGAGTTAATGGATGACTCACTCGTGCTTCTCCAAAATCGCTTGTATCTTTTCAACGAGCAACTTGACTTGGAAAAAGTTCAACAAGCTACTTTATTAAAACGGTACAAAAAGGTGCTCAAACAATATCAATTGTTGAGTCATTATACCATTTTACAAAACCACCTGATCAACGCGACAACTTTCGAAAAATGGGTAGATGACAGCAGGCGAATCGTCCCTTTGTTTCATCTTCAGCAAAAAAAATTGCGTTGTTTCAATCGGATGACATTGATTGGTGGAAAAAACAATATTCGTCCCAAAGGTCACTTGCGCATCACGTTTCAAACCACCGTTTCATTGAAGCATCCGCGACAAATAAACAAGCTTCCCGCACTGGTTTTACAAGCAAAACGTTCTGTTTATTTTTCAGATAAGTGGACCATCAATCGAAAAGTTAGGCCGCACCTCATTCGTTATGATGCACGACATAAACGCGCCATCGTTCGATATGCACTTGAATTTCAGCCAAAAAAAAGGAAGAATCCACATCAAAACAACGCTTACTTCGTGTATTTATGCAAGGAAGAAACCTCGCCGATTGAAATGCACCAACTCACTTTATCCTTTGAGCAGATGATTCGGAATTAAATGTTTTTCATTATCAAGCGCTTACATTTTTCGGGAAAGAAATAAATAAAAATTTCTTGTAACCAACATTCACTATTGACATTTATTAAAATATTGCCTACTTTTAAGGTAGACAGAGCGTGTCGCAATTTCAGTTCTAACTAAATTTCAATTCTTATGAAAAAGATGTTGTATAAATGGGATAAATACAAATTAGGACGTCGTCTTCACTATTTACAAAAACGATTAGTGCGAGCTGAAAGCAATGGGTATGAGGATAAAATCGCGAATTACAAGCGCCTTATCAAGGATGTTCAAGAAAAATTAAAACACATTAAGGAATAATCACTTGATCGGATTCAATCAGCGCAATCCACTCTTCGACACTTTTGGCATCTTCAATGTGATATGCTCCAGAAACAGTTCGACGCAAAGCGATTAATGTTGCACCAGAACCCAGTTTTTGACCAAAATCAGCAGCAATACTGCGGATGTAGGTTCCCTTTGAACAAGAAATTTCAAAATCGATCTCTGGAAAACGGGTGGTATCGATGGTAAACGAATGAATGGTGATTTCATTTTGCTTCATCTCCACCTCTTTTCCAGCGCGAGCATAATCATAAGCACGTTTTCCATCAATGAGTTTGGCGGAAAAAATAGGCGGTGTTTGCAGTTGTGTGCCAAGAAAAGACTTCACTACATCTGCTAATTGCTCTTGAGAAATATGATCTATTGGGAATTCTTGGTCAAATTCCGTTTCTAAGTCATAGGAAGGCGTTGTCTTTCCGAGAAGAAAAGTTCCTGTGTATGTTTTGTGATCATTGGTGAGTCCTTCTATTAACTTGGTGTGTTTGCCAATACAGATGACCAATAATCCGGTTGCTAATGGATCGAGTGTTCCTGCGTGTCCAACTTTAATTTTCTTGACTTTCAATTGACGTTTTAGGTTCCATCGCAACTTATTCACCACATCAAAGGAGGTCCAAGTATATGGTTTGTCAACTAATATGGTTAATCCTTCTCCAACTTCTAACATTAGCCTGCCATTTCAAGTGGAATCCCAGCTAATAGTAGGATGATTAACAAGGCACCAAGAATAATCCGATAGTAGCCAAACATTTTAAATCCATTTCGATTCAAATATGAAATGAAGGATTTAATGGCAATAAAGGCAACAACAAATGCCACAAGATTACCCACAAGTAATAAGCCCCACTCTTTGCCATCAGATTGCATCAGCATTTCTTTTTCATCGTACATGCTTTTTACTGTAGCAGCAAACATGGTTGGAACTGCCAGAAAAAACGAAAATTCAGCAGCTGCTTTTCGACTCATCTTTTGGGATAATCCACCTATAATGGTTGCTGCCGAACGGGATACACCAGGAATCATCGCAATACTTTGTATCGTTCCAATTATAAAGGCAGATTTGAAGGTCAATGGAACTTCTTTTCGATTTTCATTTGCCAAAAACAGACGATCAATAAATAAGAGAACGATTCCACCAAGGAACAAGGATACTCCCACGACCATGACATTCTCCAACAGCAAATCGATGCGTTTTTTCAATAAAAGTCCTAAAATTCCCGTCGGAATAAACGCCACAAATAACAAGGTGTAAAATTTAAAACTTTGCAAAAAGCGTTTGAAATAAACAATCACGACAGATAATATCGCTCCGAACTGTATGGCCACAGTAAATAACTTAGTGAATTCATCCGCAGCATTCCCCATGATGGTCGATGCGATGATCATGTGTCCCGTAGAGGAAACAGGAAGGAACTCCGTCAATCCTTCGATGATGGCCAAAATAATGGCTTCCAAGAAATTCATAGAAAATAAATTAAAACGTGATTACGCTTTTTGATCGCTTGATTGATCCTTTTTTGGACGTTTCATAATCGCGTAAAAAATGATGATGTATCCGATCACAATCAACATCGGAGATAGGGTGATGCGCGTACTACTGAATAATTCATTTCCATTAAATTGACTCGGGTCTTCTGCTCCACCGCCAATCATTAATAAATACCCAAGAATATTAATGGCTAATCCAATGTATAACCATTTATAGTTCTTTTCATCAAATCCGAAGTGTTTAATTGGCTCTTTCATGCTTAATACAAATCATCTAATTTCATACGAAGATACTTGTTTAAGGCAAACCAAGTTGAAATTACGGTCATAATTACACCAATTAGCAACAAAATTCCCACAAGCATCACAAAACTTTCTATTGTATAACTGATTTCTATCGTTTCTAGTATATTATTTAACCCATAAAAAACAGTCAATAACAAACCGAGTCCAACCAACGCAGAAATAAATCCTTGAAAAACAGCTTGCCAGATAAACGGTCGACGGATATATGAGCTTGTAGCACCCACCAATTGCATCGTTTTAATCGTAAATCTTTTCGAATAAAGCGCTAAGCGGATGGTATTGTTGATCATGGCAACGGCAATGATAATGAGCAATAATGCCACAGATAAAAACAACATAACAAATTGTTTAAATCCTAAATTCACATTTGCTACACTTGATTTGTCGTAATTGACCTCATCGATTTCCTCTGGAAAACGTTTCAATAATTTTGCTTTTATGTCGCGCATGCCTTTACTCGTTGCAAAAGATTCTTTTGGTTTGAATCCAATCGTTGGCGGCAATGGATTTTCATCTAAGAACATTGACTCTACTTCTTTTTCTACTTGACTATCACCGCTAAATTCTTGAATTGCGCGTTCGGGTGAAACAAAATAAACATCTGAAAACTCTTTCCAAGAACTCAACTGTTCTTCGATTTGTTTGATATCCGAATCATTCAATTCCGATTTGAAGAAAATATCCCCTTGAAGACTTTCCTTGGCTTGTTTCTGGACACTTCTCAATCCAAAAATTCCTCCTAGAACGAGTCCAATCATAAATAACACCAACGAGATTCCTATCACAGTAGAAACATAACTCGTTCGCAATCCTTTTTTGCTGTAATCTTCGGCCTTCTTTGACATGAAACGAAAATAAGGAGAATTTTAACGTTGAAATCTTGTCTAAATACAAGTTTTGAAACGTGGATTGTGTATTTCAATACTTCCTTTACATTTTACTCTGAATGGTCCACCCAATGATAGCTGCACGTTGTTTTGCCAAGGTAACTTTTTCTCCGATAAATAATTCATCCAAGGTTTGATTAAATAAAGAAAGCCAACGCTTGAAATGTTCCTCTGTTAAACGCATGTGCATGTGCTTATCTGTAACACTTGTGGTATAACCTGACTCATCCAATAACACAAAACGCCAAAAAAACTCCATTTTTGGTAAATGATCATCGAAATTAATTCTGGTAAAAAAAGGACCTAAAATTTCATCCTTTAGCACCTTTTGATAAAAGGTTTGTACTAAATCGTGTACATCCTGTGCATTTTCAATTTCCCTCATAGAACAAAGTTACACAACAATTTTTTTCTTTGTATCTTCATGCCAAATTCTATGGATGCCTAAATTTCTACGCTTATTTTTCATGCTTTTTTTGACCCTCAATTCATGGGGACAAGCATATACGGGAACTTACCACATCAAACCAGCTGCCTCGAAGGGAGCGAATTGTGTGCCTCCAACAAAAACCACATTCATGGAATTGAACAACGTCCGTGCAATGGTACATACGGCGGGAAATTTATGGCAAATCCCAAATCAGAATTATTCACAATACGAAATTCCGAAAAACTCAGGGATCATGGCTCTATTTACAGCTGCACTTTGGTTGGGTGGAACAGATGTCAATAATCAATTAAAGTTAGCTGCGTTGCGTTACCGAAATGGACAAGATTATTGGACTGGACCATTATCGAAAGTCTATGCGGAAGTAAATTACGAAACCTGCCACAAATACGATCAGCACTTTGTAACTACACAAGATCAAGTTAGAGAATTTAATGCTTGGTACGAGGCAGGAATAGCAGATCAGCAACATGGCACGAATACACAAGATGAACTTTTTCCAAGTTATCAAGTTCCCGATATAATTAAAAATTGGCCTGCTCACGGCGACGTGACGCTCGGACAAGATTATTACTTAGCACCATTTTTTGATTTTAATGGCGATGGGCATTACCATTGGGAGGACGGGGATTTTCCGTGGTACGACATTAAAAAAACAAAAACATGTAGTGTTGATCGAAGCGTCGCACTTTATGGTGATCAAAACTTTTGGTGGGTCATGAATGATAAAGGAAACATTCACACGGAAACCGGAGCCGAACCGATTGGAATGGAAATTCGTGCACAAGCGTTTGCCTTTGCTTCGAACGATGAGATCAATAACATGACATTTTATAATTATGAACTGATTAATCGAGGAACTCAGACACTTTACAACACCTATTTCGGATTCTTTACCGATGGGGCATTAGGAGATCCGTATGATGATTATGTTGGATGTGATGTAAATCGAGGACTTGGATACTACTATAACGGAGATAATTACGACGGTGATAACTCCGGTTATAAAGGCTATGGATATTCGCCACCTGCAGTAGGCGTTGACTTTTTTGAAGGTCCATATCAAGATAATGATGGGATAGATAATGCCTTTGGGATTGGAGACAATGAAGCCTTAAACGGTATTGGATACGGTGATGGTATTCCGGATAATGAACGTTTCGGGATGCGTCGATTTCTTTACTATTCAAATACCACCAACGGTGCAAATGCGAGTCAGACTGATCCTGTCAATGCAGCAGATTATTACAATTACTTAAGAGGGTATTGGAAAGATGGATCCAAATTCGTTTATGGCGGATCAGGGCATATTTCCGATCCTGAAGCGGATCCAAATGTTCCGTGTGAATTCATGTTTCCTGGAAATACAGATCCTCTGGGCTGGGGGACAAACGGTGTGCCGCAACCAGTTTGGACGGAACAAACAGCGAATAATACGCCCAATGACCGACGTTTTGTTCAATCCGCTGGTCCATTCGTACTCAAACCTGGAGCCGTGAATAACATTACCGTTGGAGTCGTATGGGCACGCGCATCTGCTGGAGATCCCTTCGCATCTGTTGCAAGTTTACAACGCGCGGATGATAAAGCACAAGCACTTTTTGAAAACTGTTTCAAAGTGTTAGATGGTCCACATGCTCCTGAGTTAATGATACAGGAATTGCAAAACGAAGTAATCTTGATGTTAAGCAATCCGGTTAATTCGAATAACTACCAAGAAAAATACGAAGAGTTTGATCCATTTATCGCTTCAAATGATCCAACTGCCGATAAAACGTATAATTTCCAAGGATATCAAATTTACCAATTGGCAGATGCTAAAGTTGCCCTTTCCGACTTAAATAATCCAGACAAAGCACGTTTGACAGCGCAATGCGACATAAAAGATGGCGTGGGAAAAATCATTAATTTCGAATTCAATGAAGACTTAAACGCTTCTATTCCGGTGTTACGTGTAAATGGAGAGGACAAAGGTATTCGACATAGTTTTAGCGTAAAAACAGACTTGTTCGCTCAAGGAGCAACAAAGCTCGTTAATTTCAAACGTTATTATTTCATGGCCGTATCCTACGCCTACAACAATTATAAAGATTACAATCCAACAGATCCCCTGGCCCTCGATGGACAAAAAAAGAAATACATTCTTAGTCGTAAGGCTGCTGTCGGAGAAGTGAAAGTGATGGAGGCTATTCCGCACAATCCAATGCCAGAAGCTGATGGTACCGCACAAATGATCACTTACGGGTTTTCACCTTTGATTACGCGTTTGGATGGGTATGGAAATGGAAACCGTTCGTTAGAACTAACAGCTGCTTCTGAGAAAACCATTTTAGAGCAAGGATACATGGCGAATCCAATCTACGATTATGGTCGTGGTCCGATCAACATTAAAGTGGTAGATCCATTGAACTTGGCGAGTGGTTATTTCGAGTGTAAATTCAGAAACTACAATGCCAATACATCTGGAAACTCTGCAGATACGGCAAGTTGGATGGTTTACCGATATGAAAACAAAGGTGACCTTACGCCAATTGACTCTGTGAGTTCTGAAAACACGATTGCTTCGGATAACGAGCAAATTATTCCAGCATGGGGAATCTCGGTTCAAATTTATCAAACGAAGTATTACTTCCCAGCGGGATCAGGAAGTATTGCAAATAAAACAACGGATATGATCGAATCATCGATTGAATTTTCGGATTCATCGAAACGATGGTTGATGGGTATTTCGGACAATGATGCCTATTTCCCAACCAACTGGATTCGTTCAGGAGATTATTCTCCAAATACGACCGTTGGAGATCAAGGATATGAATGTTTACCTAATGGGGCAACCTATTTGAATCCATGTAACTATCCCGATGAAACGGGTGTT
>JBJTMU010000120.1:0-8387 GCA_046070685.1 Flavobacteriales bacterium
CCGTTAAAGGAACACTATCCAGGAATTCCGTTATTTGGCTTTGTTCCTGATTCTCAGCGATATTTTGATTACCATCATGCTCCGAGTGATGTCTTCGAAAGTGTCAACAAGCGCGAGCTAGAACTAGGAGCGGCCGCGATTTCTAGTTTTATTTACTTATTGGATTTAAACTTGAAATAGGATTATTTAACCTTCCGGAAGACCACGCGTTGGACAAAATCAACCGAATAATTTGTGACACCCGATTCTTCGGCTTCGTTGAGTTTTTTACCCGAAGTAACTTCGAAAATCAATTGTCTCCCAACGAATTCATAGCTTGAAGTTAGTAATTTTCCTTCCGTTTCAATATTGGAATACAGCTTATCCCCAAAAATGTAATTGGTCAACATAACGCCATCACCCTCGTCTAACAGAAAGGTTTGAGCATTCTTCGAATCTTTTCGTAAAATATAATCCTTCGTAACTGGCAACTTCTCTGAACGATGATCGGTTTTCCAAGTCCATGCATTTGAGTCCAGGACTTGAACATTGAGTTCAACTAGGATGCTATCTTGCAGCTTTCCATAAGCATAGATGTACATGGTACCATTCCATTTACCAATGCATTGTTCATGGAATGATTTCATTTTTTTCTTATTGGTAGATTGCCCAAAGGAATTCCCAACAAGGGAAAGAAAAAGGATGATGACCAATACAGGATTTTTCATTTTTTCAAGATTTCATTTGTGAAATTTTAAATACCATTTATTATCATTTTCCACTAGCACATGAGAATCAAATTTCATCATTTTCAAAGCTTTTGATGGCCTTCTGATTCCTTTTTTTGCCATAGATTCGCTTAAACAGTTCCATTCGTTTTTCGCGTTTACTTAATGGGAGATTTAAGACTTCTATAATGGTGATAACATTCAACGAAACGATTAATACACCTCCCAACAAGGCGATCAACCAAGCATTAAAGGGAGATAATAAATAGAGCCAATTTTGACGTATTATCTCTATTGAATTTCCATTTTGCTTTTTCGAAATCACAAATGGAAAATAGGAACTTATGTAATAATCTGCTTCCTTCATGAAGCAATCATTTAATTGGTCGGCCACGTTGGGATACAACTTTGGAATGTCTAATAACTCTTGTTGATCAACGAAAAAAATATAAGACTGGTAATCACTATGCACCGGAATTGACTTCAGATAATCCCCTTTTAAATCATACACTTGTATCCGCTTATATGCCCCAAGTCCAACGTAAATTTTTTGGTTCTTTTCTTCAATGCGCTGAATATCGAACAAAGGCATTTCACCTTTTATTTTTACTCCAAAATTCAAGGAGGCATTCCATAAAAACCCGAAGTTCCCAAGGAGATTAATGAGCGTAAATAAGTAGGTCAGAAAGCGTTTCACCGGAATAAATTTGTAAATCTTTAATCGTGTTATGTCAATAGACATTCTGCTGGAATTCCAAATTCCTTGTGAAGTTTTTTAATCATCGCTAAACTCAAATTGCGCTGCTTATTCAGTATTTCAGAGACTCTTGCTCGCGTTCCCAAATACTTTTCTAAATCGACCCGTTTCATTCCCATTTGTTCCATTCTAAACTTGATCGCTTCAATGGGATCCGGCGCTTCGATTGCGTGTTTTTGTTCCTCATAGAACTCAACCAGTTTTATTAAAAGCTCCACTTCATCAAAATTTTTGCTTCCCGGTGTTGCTTCAAAGTGCTCGTCTATTCTTGCCAACGCAGCATTGTAATCGGCTTCGGTTTTTATCAATTTTATTTTCATTTCAGTCCTTTTTTTGTTTGATTAAATCGTTGCTGCATCTATTTGATTGTATTCCTCTTGGGTTCCAACAAATCGAATGAACACCCATTGCGACTCATAGTTGATTTTCACAATCAAGCGATACTTGTTTCCGCAAATGTTAAACACCATTCGATTGTCTCCAACAATGCTTGCACTTCTGTAAATTTGCTTGACTTCGTTCGGGCTTTTCCAATTGGATTTCTTGACCTCATGAAACCATGCTTTTAATTGCATTTCGGAATCTTCTCGACCAGTTTTTTCCCAATGTTCCTTCAATGTTTTTACAGAAACAATATTTTTCATTTAAACAAATTTATGGATTTTTTTAAATCGCTCCCATATTGGGAACATATTTTTTGTGAAATGTTTAAAAAACAATTTACACCAGCGTTTAACGTGAAAAACTTGAATTTTCTTGTTCAATCATGATAACTCTTTTTTTACCCAACATAAAAACCAAAGAAATCTTTTGTCAAAAATCAACGAAATAAAATCCAATAAATGATTAGCCAAATGACTGTAAAAATGGCGCTTATAACGAGTAATGCGTTCATGTCCACTTTCTTTTTCTTCACCAGCAATTGCCATAGAACGATGATCCAAACGATCAATCCAATAAAGATGGGTAAAAAAATGCGCAACATTAGGAATTGTAGATAGCTTCGAGTGCTTGACAATCAAACTTCGTCATTTTTAGAAACGCCTCCATGATTTTAGGTCCATTCGTTGGATGCGACATCCATCTTCCTAAATCTGCAGGTATTACTTGCCAGGAAAAACCGTATGGATCTTTGCACCACCCACATTTTCCTTCCTCTCCTCCATTGGCTGTCAATCCATTCCAATAATGGTCAATTTCTTCTTGATTTTCACAATTGATCATGTACGAAACCGCTTCTGTTGGCTTGAACATCGGTCCTCCGTTTAATCCCATTATTGCTTGACCATTGATTTCAAAATGAACGGTCAATCCAGAATTCGATGTAATTCTTGAGTTGGGGAATAAGGCACAATAAAATTCAGCTGCTTCTTGCGCTTTTCCGTCGAACCAAAAGCAAGGGATGATGGTGTTTTTCATTCGTTTATTTTTTTTCACGAAGCTAAGCTTTCTTCACGACAATTCCATATATCGCACATCTTGTTGAAATGGAAGTTTCTGCATCCACCCTACTTGCAGACAATAATAAGAAAACTCTTCGGTGACAATTCCACGTAAATGATAAATTCCTTTTCCATGAAAGGGAAAACGACGCACACTTTCTGGAAAATGCACGGTATCAATCGTATCTCCATTGACATCGATAAAGGTCCCAAAGTTCATCACCTCTCCTTTGGATGTCTTGGATTGCTTAATGGCCACTAAATATCCGTACATGTTAACCGTCATCCCAAGCGATCGTTCCAGTTCATTTGATTTCAAATCATTCAGTGGTAACGCGTCTTTTAGCAACACAAATGGATTACACAAAGGAAAACCCATGAGTTCCATCTGTTCAAAAAAGGCCTCCTCTTCTCGCTCCTCTAAATCAGGCAATTCAAAATGACGCGAACGCACTTCAAACAGCTCCACAAATCGCTGTCGCTGTGGATTTTTATGGTGATGAAAATGTGCTTTCCACAATAGTTCCTTTCGTTTTTCAGGAAAATCGCGCAGTGCACCAATGCGAATCAATAAAGAAGTTTGTTCCAAAGGAACATGAACGCGACGAACAAAATCTTCAAAATCACGAAACACACCTGCACGCTGTCGCTCCTCAAAAATCTTCATCACCAACGAGGCTTCAATTCCCGCCACCAAATTGAATCCAAGAATTAATTTTTTTCCTTTCAACACACATTCATACGCCCCGTAATTGACAGAAGGAGCCTCAATTTCCGCCCCAAAACGACGGGCTTCGTGCACATAAATTTCCGTCCGATAATAGCCACCAAAATTATTAATCGTAGCAGTCATGTATTCCAATGGATAATGCGCCTTCAGATACAAACTTTGGTAACTTTCTACCGCATACGAAGCCGAATGTCCTTTCGAAAAAGCATATCCCGCAAAGCTTTCAATTTGACGCCAAACATCCAATGTTAAACTTAATTCATAGCCTTTTTTTGTGCAATTTTCGATAAATTGTTCCTGCACACGAAGAAATTCCTCCCGTGAGCGAAATTTACCGGACATTCCTCTGCGCAGCACATCTGCCTCTGCCAAACTGAGTCCAGCAAAGTGATGCGCAACCTTGATGACATCTTCTTGATAGACCATCACGCCATACGTTTCAGGCATAATCTCCAGTAAAATCGGGTGCGCTTCCTTTCTTCTTTCTGGATTTCGGTGACGCAAAATATACTCCCGCATCATCCCAGACTGCGCCACACCTGGACGTATAATCGAACTCGCAGCGACCAATTCCAAGTAGGTCTCTACTTTCAGCTTAGACATCAACATCCGCATAGCTGGTGACTCCACGTAAAAACACCCCAATGCTTTTCCCGCCAGCAACAATTGACGTACCTGCTCATCCTGCTTAAAAAAAGCCACATCATGGATATCGTGCGGCGGCTCTTCAGGACGATTGTAGGCGATAACTTCCAAACAATCGTGAATTTTACCGAGTCCACGCTGACTCAAAATATCGAATTTATACAAACCGACATCCTCCGCTTCCATCATCGAAAACTGTGTCGTGGGATAACCTTTGGGCGGTAAAAAAGTTGCTGAATACCAAGTCATGGGACGCTCACTAATGACAATCCCACCAGAATGCACACTTAAATGAGACGGCAATCCCTGAATGTATTTACTGTAACGCAAAACCAAACGTGAGAATTGATCCAATTTGTCAAACTGAAACTTTCCACTACTGAGGAGATCAATTTCTGATTTCGGCAATCCGAAGACCTTTCCCAACTCTCTAATCGTTGCCCGATACTGAAAGGTATTATAGGTACAAAGCCAAGCCGTATTAGGATATCGTTCAAACAAATAACGCACGATATCGTCGCGATCTTTCCACGAAAAGTCAATGTCAAAATCTGGCGGATTCTTTCGATAAAGGTTAATGAAACGCTCAAAATACAAGTCTAATTCAAGTGGATCCACATCGGTAATCCGAAGTAAATACGCCACAATACTATTCGCCCCGCTTCCACGTCCGACGTAGAAATAACCCTTTGAACGCGCATACGAAGTGAAGTCCCAAGTGATTAAAAAATAGGACAAATAATGCTTTTCAGCGATGATTTCGATCTCCATTTCAATCCGCTCTACGATTTCATCCGTCACAACTTGATACCGATAATCGAGTCCTTCCGCGCAAAGTTCCTTGAGTAAATTGCGATCCCCTTCTACGCTTCCAGTGTACGTTGTTGGATTCTGAGGCTTTGCATCGTCTCCAAACTCAAAATTCACGCGACAACGATGAAATAAAGCTTCCGTGCGCTCCATGATTTCCGGGTATTCAACAAGTCCTTTTTTCCATTCTTCGTAGGACATAAAACGCTCGTTTTCATCCGCCTGATCTTCTTTTGACAACTTGGACAGCAAGCAATTTTGGTCAATCGCACGAAGCAAGCGATGTGCATTAAAATCAGCCTTCGATTGAAAAACCATGGACTGTAACGCAAGTAATTTCACCTTGGGAACTTTCTTATATTTTAAATTTAAGTAAGGAATCTCATGTATCTGAATTTCAATATATTCATGCTCTTTTAATTTAGATGGATAATGTTCCATTGGATAACAAACAAAGCAACTAGAGAAGTGCGGTAATTCGTTTGGAAAGGACTTCGATTGATGTACATACTGACTTAGAAAGACATTCAACTCATTCAATCCGTGGTTATTTCGAGCGACGACCGTGGCTATTTTCTCACGTCCATTTCGCAATTCCACCCCAACGACTGGAAGGATTTTTTTTCGTTGGGCTTCTCGGACAAAGGCAAGCACTGCTCCTGTTGAATTGATATCCGCCAAGAAAACATATGGATATCCACTAGCTACCGCCCACTGAACGATTGCTTCTGGCGAATGGATGCCATATTTTAAACTAAAATGCGACTTTGTCTTCATGGAAATTGATTACACTCGTCGATTCGCCAACAACATCGGCGGTTCGCCGTTAAAGGGATTGTGATGACCAATGGTACGTGCCTCCATTCCGATTGCTCGAATCACAGCGCGATCACCATAGCGAATACGAATCTGATCGAGTGCTTTGTACAGCGAAGCAAAGTGCTGATCGTAATCAAACAAATTCAATTGATGATGCCCAGAAACCAATGAACTAAAGCGAATACCAATGAGTCGAACCAAGAGTCTTCGGTTATAAATCCGCTGAAACAATTCCGCAACAACCGGCAGCAGTTCATGATCTGCAGCAGTATAAGCAATTTGCTTTTGAAGTGTCTGTGTTTGAAAGTCCGAATAGCGAATTTTAACTGTCACACAACCAGTTAACTTCATCCCCCTACGCAACTGAAAAGCCAAATTCTCCGCCATAGCAGCGAGGATTCCATTCAATTTTACAACATCGATGGTATCTTGATCAAAGGTCCGTTCGGTCGAAATGGATTTTCGTTCATTGTATTGTTCCACAGGTGAATGGTCGATTCCTTGGGCTTTTTTCCAAATCCCTACCCCATTCATTCCGAGCGCGCCCTCCATCATTTCCATGGGCATATCTTGTACGGTTTTGATTTTACGCACACCAAGGTTGCACAAGGTTTGGTAGGTTTTTGTCCCCACCATGGGAATTTTCTTTACGGACAAAGGCGCCAAAAAATCGCGTTCTGTGCCGTAATCGACATGAATTTGATTGTTTGGCTTTGCTTCACCGGTAGCAATTTTGGAGACTGTTTTATTCTGTGATAAGCCAAAGGAAATGGGTAGTCCTGTTTCCTTCAGGATACGCTGACGCAGTTCACCCGCGTACTTATAGGTACCGAAAAAACGATCCATTCCGGTGAAATCAATATAGAATTCATCGATGGACATTTTCTCATACACAGGCACAGCTTCCCGAATGATTTCGGTCACGGCGCGGGAGTATCCACTATACGTTTGTGTATTCCCCTTAATGACAATGGCTTCAGGACAACGTTCTTTTGCCATCTTCATGGGCATGGCGGAATGAATACCAAACTGCCTTGCCTCATAACTACAGGAAGCGACGACACCTCGGTCACTTGTCCCGCCAATCAAAATGGGTTTTCCAACTAAACGACTATCTAATAAACGCTCACAGGAGACAAAAAACGTGTCTAGGTCCATGTGAACAATCGAACGCAATACAGACATGATCAAAAAAAGATTAAAGTATATGCGTGCTATCGTTGGTGCTACAAAGCTAACAAAAAGATTAGATATTCATCATTTATTTTGATGTTATTTTAATCATATTGATGAATTTTCACTAAATTCAATAAAAAAAAGACAAAGATGGAACTTACTGTAATCAAAAACAGCATTCACGAAATCAGGGGGAAACGTGTCATTCTTGATTTTCAATTGGCACAGATGTATCAAACAGAAACCAAACGATTAAAGGAATCAGTAAGGAGGAATAGTCGAAGATTCCCGTCAGATTTCATGTTCGAATTAACGACTGAAGAATGGGGGAACTTGAGGTCGCAATTTGCGTCCTCAAGTTGGGGAGGACAACGCTATCTCCCATTTGCCTTTACAGAGCAAGGAGTCGCCATGTTGTCAAGTGTGTTAAATTCTGACATTGCGATAGATGTGAATATCCGGATCATGCGCGCCTTTGTGATGATGCGTCAATGGGCACTCACGCACCAAGAACTTTCCGAGAAGTTGACAGCGCTTGAAAAACAACACCAGCAGAAATTCAAGGACATCGACCAAGTGCTCACCTATTTACTGCAAAAAGATCAGATTAAAATCAAACCAGTACCTAGAGAAAAAGTGGGGTATAAAAAATAGCATCATGGAACTAACAACAATTAAAAACAGCATTCACGAAATCAGGGGAAAACGTGTCATTCTTGATTATGAATTGGCTAAAATGTATGAAGTAGAAACACGCGTATTAAAACAAGCCGTGCGCAGAAACCTTGATCGATTCCCGGAAGATTTTATGGTTGAATTAACCGACAATGAAATGAAAAACTTGGTATCACAAAATGTGATACCATCATTAAAATATTTCGGCGGAGCTAGGGTTTATGCATTCACAGAACAAGGAGTGGCCATGTTATCAAGTGTACTAAAAAGTAAATTGGCCATTCAAATCAACATTTCCATCATGCGCGCCTTTGTGATGATGCGTCAATGGACGCTCACGCACCAAGAACTTTCCGAGAAGTTGACAGCGCTTGAAAAACAACACCAGCAAAAATTCAAGGACATCGACCAAGTGCTCACCTATTTACTGCAAAAAGATCAGATTAAAACAAATCCTGCACCTAGAGAAAAAGTGGGGTATAAAAAATAGCATCATGGAACTAACAACAATTAAAAACAGCATTCACGAAATAAGGGGGAAACGCGTCATCCTTGATTATGAATTGGCGAAGATGTATGAAGTAGAAACAAGGGTGTTAAAGCAAGCGGTCAAAAGAAACATCGAC
>JBJTMU010000121.1:0-2579 GCA_046070685.1 Flavobacteriales bacterium
GAATGGGATGACTGCCCAAGGTGAATGTAGTGTCATTCCTGGACTGTCGCCTGATTTCATCGATGTGCCGCAATATGAAAAGGTTTTATCGCAACTTCAAGTTCGAATTCGAGCGCACTGGCGTATGGATGAATGGCTGCAAAAATCAATTTTTCAATCTGAAAAATGGCGCCATTTTACCCTTGAATACCGATCTTATCCATCCATTTTGTTTGGTTTAGAAACCTTGGTGTTGGATATTCAAGCCGGAGGAAGTGGAATATTGTTCGACACTGCTTTTACAAGAAAGGAAACAACGATTCCCATTAATGGCTTGATTTGGATGGGGGATGAATCCTTTATGTTGCGTCAAATGGAGGAGAAACTTGCAGATGGATTCACAACTATAAAAATGAAAGTTGGTGCCATCGAATGGGAAAAAGAATTGGCCTTATTAACCATGCTTCGTCGTCGTTTCTCCAGCAAAGATTTAACCTTACGAGTAGATGCAAATGGAGCGTTTTTAGCAGATTCTGCCAAACCCATTTTAGCACAATTGGCAGAATTAGAGGTGCATTCTATCGAACAACCAATTGCCGCAAGACAAACCCAAGCAATGCGCAAACTCTGTGCAGAGTCGCCCGTGGGAATTGCCTTGGATGAAGAATTGATCGGTGTTGATCAGGAACAGGATAAAAGCGAATTATTAGAAACGATTGCTCCACCTTTCATTGTACTTAAACCAAGTTTACATGGTGGAATCCAGGGTTGTCGTGAATGGATTCGTTTAGCGGAAGAACGTCAAATTTCTTGGTGGATGACCTCGGCTTTAGAATCCTCCATTGGATTAAATGCCATCGCACAATTCACTTCCTTATTTGAAAATCAATTACCGCAAGGATTGGGAACAGGTGGATTATACACAAACAATTTCGAGTCTTTACTTGTTGTCGAAAAGGGACAATTAATGATGAAATGATGAAATCAAAAGTAGATTGGAATGCCTTAACGGAAGAAGAACAAAGAGTGATTCTTTACAAAGGAACCGAATATCCGTTCACAGGTGAATATAATTCCTTTTATGAAAAGGGAACTTTTGTTTGTCGTCAATGTGAGATGCCATTATACCGCAGTGAAACCAAATTCAATTCTGGTTGCGGTTGGCCGAGTTTCGACGATCAAATCGAAAAAAACGTGAAACATTTGTTAGATGCAGATGGACGCAGAACCGAAATTATTTGTGCCAATTGTAAAGGACATTTGGGACATGTTTTTTACGGAGAAAGATTCACAGAAAAAGACACGCGACATTGTGTCAATTCTATTTCCATGAAATTTATCGCTGATTAGCGAGCACGACATTGTGTAATTTCTTCACATTGTTGGTACACCATTTCATGTAAAATGAGTTGTGCTGCCAATGCTAATTGCGTGTAATTCTGAGAATTATTTCCGAATCCTCCAGCCGTGTTTTGCCACATGTCTAAAATCAATTGTTGCGAACCGATTTTTGGTTGGATTTTATTGACAACAGCGGCTACATTCATCGATCCAGCGTGGTACACATGTAGAACGAATAATCGGAACCAAAGATCACTTTCGTTATACGTAATTTGATGTCGGTCCAAAATACGTTTTGCTTCTGGGATACAAACTTTCCCAATCAATCGAGCACTTCCATAGGCACAACGATCAAAATCTTTGCGCTCATCAACTGTAGCATTGACAGTAAGTCCGGCAGCCCTTGCAACATCCGGCATTAACTGAAAAGCACCATAAGCTCCCGTACTAGATTTCTTCATTTGACCGGGACATTCAATTAAAAGAATGGCTTGAGCATACCAAGGATCTACACCATATTTTTCAAAGGCAGCAACACCTTTAGATAGTTGGGGATAGACTTCGTTGAATTTATAAAAATCATTTTTCCCGGAAGTCACGTAAATGCGTGTCATCGGATCAAGATTGAATTCAGCACGTAAATCTGCACGTGTGCTATCTTTTTGAGCTTCCGTTTGACGATTCCAATCCTTTAAGGACATTTTTTTCAAAACTTGTCTCGTACTTGCCACATTCACCAAACAAGAATCTGGAGCAAGTAGCATAATTTGTTTCCAAAATTGAGGTTGAGCTAACATGTCCCAGCGATCTTCAAATAACGCTTCGGCATGCATGATGGTGCTCATGTTATTCGACTTTTTCACCACGATTTTTTCAGCATCCCAATTAGGAGTTGGTTGTCCGTAGGCTAGACTGAAGTAAACACTAAAAATGAAAAAGAAAAAATGTTGCATGATTGTTTGATTGAGTTTTCTAAAATTACTTATAATACTCAAAACCTTCGATTTGTTACAGTGGAAACTTTAAACAACAACTTGTGGAATAAGTGCGTAACTTCGCTCCATGAAATGGATTTACAAGCTGTTGGGACTACCATTTATATTGATGGTTCGCATTTATCAATGGATTATTTCTCCTATTTTCCCGCCATCCTGCAGGTACACTCCTACATGTTCTTCCTACATGATTGAAGCCATTCAAGTATGGGGTCCAATAAAGGGAATTTGGTTAGGTTCAAAACGCATTGCTTCTTGTCATCC
>JBJTMU010000122.1:0-6858 GCA_046070685.1 Flavobacteriales bacterium
CAATCGTTTTTTCAGCATTTAGGGCTGAAATCATTCCAACATGTGTCGCAGAGAGAACGGCCATTTTGTAGGGTCCATCAAGAATCTCTTGATCGAAAATGATTTGATGTCGATCTGGATCTTGAATGCGTACTTGATAACCTTTATCGGTTTTGAAAACTTTTAGGTATTTACTATGATGACAGAGATTTATTCGGCTTGAGGCATTCTTGTTTCGTTTCGCTGGATTCGCACAAGATGCGAGAATGCACAAAAGAACGAAGGATATAAACCTCATCTAACTAATATTGCTCTGATTCATTTGGAAAATCCCCTGATTGAACATCCTTAATGTAGGCTTGGAAAGACTGCGTCATTTGTTCGTGAAGGTTATTGTATTTGCGAAGAAAACGCGGATTAAATTCATTGTTTATTCCAAGCATATCGTGTACAACCAACACTTGTCCATCTACGCCATTTCCCGCACCAATACCGATAATCGGAATAGAAACCATTTTGGCCACTTTTTCAGCTAATTGCGCAGGGATTTTTTCTAGTACGATGGCAAAACAACCTACGGCCTCCAATGCTTTTGCATCCGCAATTAATCGTTGGGCTTCTTCCTCTTCTTTTGCACGAACAACGTAGGTGCCAAATTTGTATATGGACTGAGGCGTTAATCCTAAATGCCCCATAACGGGAATACCAGCCGTTAAAATACGACCGATGGATTCAATGATTTCTTGTCCTCCCTCCATTTTAACCGCATGTCCACCAGATTCTTTCATGATTTTAATCGCGCTTGACAAGGCCTCTTTGGAATTCCCTTGATACGAACCAAAAGGCATATCAACCACGACCAAAGAACGTTTTACCGCTCGAACAACCGAGGAAGCATGATAAATCATTTGATCCAACGTAATCGGCAATGTGGTTTCATGACCTGCCATCACATTTGAAGCAGAATCTCCCACCAAGATCACATCGATTCCTGCCTCATCAACAATTCGTGCCATAGAATAATCATAGGCTGTCAACATGGCTATTTTTTGTCCAGCATTCTTCATTTCATGAAGGGTATGCGTAGTCACTTTTTTAACGTTAGTATGAACTGACATAGTTTCGTGTATTCAGCGAAATGAAGAAATAAGGTTTCATTCATTCAGCTCCTTTAAAGCAAAATTAAGGCTTAATCTTCGATTTGTCTAATCTCGATGATTGACAAATTTTTACAAGGAATTCAAATAAGCATCCACATTGGACTGAATGCGTTGGGTGATATCAGAAGTTTCCGACTTCACAAATGTTTTCCCTGTGATTTTCTCATACAATTCAATGTAGCGTTCTGTAATCGTTGCCACAAATTCATCTGGCATAAACGGCATTTGTTGTCCTTCTAATCCTTGAAAATCATTTTCAATCAACCACTGACGTACGAATTCTTTCGACAATTGTTTTTGAGCTTCTCCATTCGCTTGTCTTTCTTCATATCCCTCCTTGTAGAAGTAGCGCGAAGAATCGGGAGTGTGAATTTCATCAATTAGAATGACTTCCCCATTTCGAATTCCAAACTCATATTTTGTATCCACTAAAATGAGTCCACGAGCAGCAGCCATTTCCGTGCCTCGTTGAAACAAAGCACGCGTATATTCCTCCATTTTCTCATAAATTGCTTGTGGAACAATCCCCTTTGCTAAAATATCCTCACGAGAAATATCCTCATCATGTCCTTCTTCTGCCTTCGTCGCAGGCGTAATGATAGGCGTAGGAAAACGATCATTTTCTTTCATTCCTTCAGGCAAGGTTACACCACACAAAACGCGTTTGCCTAGTTTGTACTCACGCGCCGAATGTCCGGCTAAATAGCCACGAATCACCATTTCTACTCGAACCGGTTCACAAGCATATCCAACAGCTACACTTGGATCGGGAGTTGCCAAGAGCCAATTTGGTACAATATCTCGTGTGGCATCCAAAAACATCGTTGCCACTTGATTCAATACTTGTCCTTTGAATGGAATTCCTTTCGGAAGTATGTGATCAAAAGCAGATATGCGATCTGAAGCCACCATGACTAATAGTCCATTATCCAAGGTATATACATCACGCACTTTACCGTGATACACATTTGTTTGTCCTTTAAAGTTGAAATTTGACTCCGTTATTGCACTCATTCTTTTTTATCTTTTAGTTCTTTACGATTTTTCTCTTCAATTTCTGCTTTATCAAAAGCTTCGACAATTTGTTTGACCAAACGATGACGTATCACATCACTTTGACCCAAACGAATCACACCAATTTCTTCGACGTCCTTCAGTACATCTAGGGCGTATGAAAGTCCTGAACGCTGTTTACTCGGTAAATCTACCTGAGACATGTCGCCCGTAATGATAAATTTAGCGGTCATTCCCATACGTGTCAAAAACATTTTCATCTGCATTTGCGTCGTATTTTGTGCTTCATCGAGAATAACAAACGCTTTATCTAGCGTACGTCCACGCATAAAGGCAAGTGGCGCAATTTCGATGACACCAAATTCGATCATATCCGCGAGTTTTTCCGCCGGGATCATATCACGTAAGGCATCGTACAAAGGCATCAGGTATGGGTCTAATTTTTCTTTTAAATCACCCGGAAGAAATCCCAAATTTTCACCAGCTTCTACCGCAGGTCGTGTTAGTATAATGCGTTTCACTTCCTTTGCTTTCAATGCTCTGACTGCTAAGGCAACCGCGGTGTAGGTTTTTCCCGTTCCCGCTGGTCCCACTGCGAAAACCATGTCGTGTTTGTCGGCAGCTTGAACTAGTTTCTTTTGATTAACAGTACGAGCCTTGATTTTTGTTCCTCCGTTTCCATGGACCAGAATTTCAGAACCGTCATCAGTTGACAACATTTTCGAACCATCAGACAACATTAAATTGTCGATGTTATTCTCCGTGAGGTGATTGAATTTTTGATAATGAAGCAGGAGAAGATTGAATTTACGTTCAAATTCATCCATTACTTCTTCATCACCATTTAGCGAAATGGTGTTTCCACGAGCGGTGATTTTCAATTTTGGAAAAAAACTTTTGATGTGCCTCAAATTCACATCATTCACCCCAAAGATTTCTACTGGATTCAATCCATCAATTTCTATATGTCGATTACCTAAGTTCAATTTATTTCGTGTAAGTTCAAGGCTGATACTCTTATTTAGATTACTTTTGGTAAAATTATAAATTTCTGCGGACACTGATTTCTGTTTGACATGCAAATCGTAACACTTACTTCAGATACTGGACTTCAAGACTATTATGTAGCCGCAATGAAGGGTGCGCTAATGAATCAACTTCCACAGGCGTATATTGTTGATATTTCTCACCACATTCGTCCGTTTGACGTTGCCAATGCTGCTTTTCAGCTACGTTGCTGCTACAAAGATTTTCCGAAAGGAACGATCCATATTATTGGTGTGGACAGCGAACCAACGTTTCAAGGTGACAAAATCAGTTTTCCAAGTATTATGTTGTTCGAAGGACAATATTTTATTTCCAATGACAATGGATTTTTCGGGTGTTTTTTGGATGAAGCGCATCCAGATGAACTGTATTCTTTCACAGACATTGTGAATCACCCCGAAATGTGGAAATTTCCGACAAAGAACTGTTTTATTCCTTTAGCAAAAAGAATATCTATTGGTGAGGCTATAGGTCAATTTGCCAAACCTACAAATGCCTATCGTCGAGCATTTATTCAGAAAGCCATTTTAGAGGACTTGCTTATTCGTGGCAACGTGATTCATGTTGACGGATACGGGAATCTCATTACAAATATTACCAAATCTGATTTTAATCAATTTGGAAAAGGAACACCATTTACCATCAAGTACTTGAACAAAGAGTATTACATTGATGAAATCAACGAAACGTATAATGCGGTGACAATGGGGGAACGTGTGGCCTTGTTTAACAGTAGTGATTTATTGGAAATTGCCATCAACAGAGGTGCAAACGGAAGCACTGGGGGCGCAAATAAATTATTTGGCATGAGACAAGGAGATCCTGTTCATGTGGAATTCACTCCGAAAGGATCGAAAGATGATATTGAATCTCTATTCGGATAGGTCATGATCATTCGCATTGTTAAACTTACCTTTCAAGCCGATAAATTAGCTGATTTCTTGGATCATTTTGAACAAGTGAAATGGGATGTTGCTGCCTTTCCAGGCTGTCTAGGTATGCGTTTGGTTCAAGACCTCAAGAATCCCAATCTGATCATGACTTATAGTGAATGGGAAAGTGAAGAAGCATTGGAAAATTATCGACTTTCAACACTTTTTCAATCCATTTGGCCGACCATTAAACCTTGGTTTTCAGAAAAGCCTGAAGCGTGGAGTTTACAAGAGAAATTCAATGGTTTTCTAGCTTGTGATTAAGACCCAAATTCAAATAATTTCAATAAATGTTGCATAACCGGTAATAAAGTCTACCTTTACCGAAATTAATTTATTACAAAATGAGTAAAGGAACAGTTAAGTTCTTTAATGAATCTAAAGGATTTGGATTCATTATCGAAGAAGACACGAACAAAGAGTATTTTGTTCATGTGACAGGATTAATCGACAAAGTCAAAGAAAATGACGAAGTTGAGTACGATTTACAAGAAGGTCGTAAAGGTTTGAATGCAATCAATGTAAAAAAAGCATAGTAATACATTCTCATCATGAAAATCCCGCCTCAAGCGGGATTTTTTTTTGCCCAATTTTTCTAGAATGGATGATTCAGCCCTGTTCATGGTACGTGGAAAATCCGTATTTTTGAGAACTGAATTCAATTTATGCGCGCACTTTTTTTTAAGGAAATCAATAGTTTTCTAAGTTCGGTCATCGGATATGTATTTATCCTTATTTATTTGATCGCTTCTGGATTATTTCACTGGGTTCTATCCTACAACACCAATTTGTTGGAAGGAACGGAAGCTGACATGATTCCTTTCTTCAATTTGTCGCCGGTGATTTTTTTCATCTTGATTCCAGCAATCACGATGCGATCCATCGCAGAGGAACGTCGAACGGGCACAATTGAATTATTGCTGACACGTCCGATTTCTGACTTTAAACTGATTCTAGCGAAATACTTCGCAGGAGTGGCCTTGTTGGTCATTGCCATTATCCCGACCATCATCTACTTTTTCTCCATGTATTACTTAGGGAAACCAGTAGGAAACATCGATGCAGGAGCAACAATTACATCGTATGTCGGACTCATTTTGTTGGGAGCTGTATTTGTTTCCATCGGAATTTTTGCTTCCTCCCTCACCAATAGTCAAATTGTTGCGTTCATACTAGCGATGTTCTTGTGCTGGGTGTTTTATGACGGCTTCAATTTATTGGGGAATTTTAGTCAATTCGGTGGATTAGATTACTTCATCAAATATGTAGGTATCGCATTCCATTACGATTCTATCAAAAAAGGAGTCATTGATACAGGTGATATCATTTATTTTATTTCCCTGAATTTATTGTTCTTATTCGCATCATTGACGGTGATCAAAACATTGAAAAAATAACATGAAAAAAAATCTCACCAAAGGACTTTTCAATTGGACTGTTTTGGCCTTAATTGGATTGGCTATCGTGCTGGTCAATGTGATTGGATCCTTTCTTTACTATAAAATCGACATGACCAAGGACCAACGGTATTCGTTGGCAAATAGTACGGAGGCTTTCCTTGAAAACAAAGAAAATTTCGAAAATAGAATCAGTATTCAGATCTATTTAGAAGGAAATATGCCTTCAGAAATTAAACATTTTCAAACCGCACTTAAGGATAAACTGCAAGATTTTAAGCGTGTTGCAGGAAATCGAATTGAATACCTATTTACCGACATCAACGTTGGCTCTGAAGAGGAAATCAATGCCATGAGAGCGCAATTGTACGACAAAGGAAAAGGAATTATGCCTTTGGAGATTTTGTACATGAAAGATGGAACCCAAAGCAAGGTAATGCTGTTTCCTGGTGCGATTATGAGTTATACTGTGAATGGTGTAACCAAAGAGAACATGGTGCAATTCCTTCCAGGAACACAACCAGGACATCCATATAGTCTGGAAGACATGACTGAGATTATTGAAACCTCGCTCAATAACTTGGAATATAATTTGGTTGCAAGTATGCGACGTTTAACGCAAGTCAGTAAGCCTACCATCGCCTTTTTGCAAGGACATGGAGAATTGACTTACCAGCAAACGATGCGCGCAAGAGCTTTATTGGCGCCATATTTTACCTTGAAAGATGTGATGCTCAAAGACTCTATTGCTGCCTTGAATGATGTGGATGGCGTCATCATTGCAAATCCTCAAATTCCATATTCGGATAGTAGCCTTTACATTCTCGACCAATTCGTGATGCACGGTGGAAAATTAATGGTTTTTATGAATACACTTTGGCATGACGAAGATACCCTGATGGCTCGCGGAATGACACATTCGATGCGTAAAAACTTGCGTTTGGATCGACTTTTGTTCGATTACGGAATCAAAGTTCATGAAAACTATATGATGGATGTTCAGTGTGCTCCCAAAATTGTTCCTTTTGCGGAGTCAACGTTTATTCCTTGGTTTTTCCATGTGATGGCAACTCCTTCCAAACATCCCATCACACGAAATGTGGATCCTATTTTATTGAAATATGCCAATGAAATTAGTTTCGTTGACCTTCCGAACATTCGTCAAACAACGCTTTTAACTTCATCTACAAATTCTGTCCCTTCTGGACTTCAACCTTTTGTCAATTTGGGGCTTCCTCTGAACTATGGAAAATCACCTAAATTGGTAGATAATCCAGAAGATCCGATTAATAAATTATGTTTAGGCGGAATGGTGGAAGGATACTTCAA
>JBJTMU010000123.1:0-2591 GCA_046070685.1 Flavobacteriales bacterium
TAGCATGCACGGTCAAAATAATTATCCTTTGCAGAAGGAAAACTCCAATCTGGATGTTGCCTTGAAAGATGGTATTCAGGATAAGGAGTATCTTTATTTGTTAGCGTTAAACTTGGATCAGATCCTTCATCATTTTCATCCTGATTTCATATTCTATCAATGTGGTGTGGATATTTTGGAAAGTGATAAACTTGGGAAATTGGGCGTTAGTATGAAAGGTTGTTTGGAACGAGATCAATTTGTTTTTCAACTGGCAAGACAGTTACACGTGCCCATTGTTTGCACGATGGGTGGTGGTTATAGTCCTAAAATCAAAGATATCGTTGATGCGCACGCACAGACCTTTCGAGCTGGATTACATATCTTAACATGATATTTCGCTAACTTTGAGGAAAATCAATTTTATGAAGTGGATATTTTCCTTATTCTTTCTCCTTTTTTCCTTTTCTTTTTTCTCTCAGCAGCGAAGCATTCATTTGACATTGAGCAAAGGAAAAACATATATTCATGCTATCGAGTCTCAATCTGAAATATTTCAAAAAAGTAAAGGGAAAACAAGCAAATACACCTTGGAAATTTCCGCCAAAATTAGTTACAAAGTCAAATCCATCAAACAAGGAAATTATCACTTGGAAACGCAATATCAACAGATGATGATTTCAGTGAAAACAAGTGATGGCAATGAAACACGCTTTAATTCTGATCAGCCATCAAAGGATGTGATGTCCAATTTTTTTTATGAACTCTGTCGAACACCTTTCTACATTACCATGACGCCGTACGGAGAAATATTGGAGGTCGATGGCATTTCAAAAGTGATCGAGAACGGAGTGAAAAACTTGAATTTACCGCAGGTGAAAATTGATGAAATCAAAGAAAAAATTTCAGAATCCTATGGTGAAAATGCGTTCAAAGGGAGCTTCGAGATCATATCTTTGATTTATCCAAAGACACTGGTATCCATGAATGAACCATGGTCCACACAAACGAAATTGTATTCGAAGCAATTTAATGCACAAATGAATAATACCTACCGTTGGACGTCTGAAGATGATCAGGAGTTGACCTTCATCGGTGAGGCTGATTTTACGCCCATTCAAGGAGGCCAAAGGGAAAATGACTTACCCGTCAATGGTTCATCTAATATTTCCGTCAAGTTGGATAAAGATACAGGATGGATTCGAAAAGTACATGTCACACAAGTGGTTCGAGTTGGCGATAAAGAAGGTGATGAGTATAGCTTTACAAAGTCTAAAACGACTTACGTGAATCAGTAAACATTCATGATCCTTCACTTGTTAAATAAAAAAGAAAACACATGAAAACAGCACTTATAACTGGTGCATCCAGCGGAATTGGAAAAGAACTGGCGCGCATCCACGCTGAAAATGGTGGCGATGTCGTACTTGTAGCTCGACGAATTCAAGCCCTGGAAGAATTGAAATCCGAATTGGAGACGAAGTATTCCGTGAAAGTAACGGTTTTCGAACAAGATTTAGCTCAAGTTCACGCAGCAAAAAAGGTTTACGACTTTGTCCAACAAGCTGGAATAGAAATAGACTATTTAATGAACAATGCTGGTTTTGGTGGACACGGAGAGTTTGTGGATCGTCCCATTGAAAAGGACTTGGAAATGATTCAATTGAACGTTTCAACTTTGGTAGAGTTGACTCATCTGTTCCTTCAGGATATGAAAAAACGAGGACGTGGTAAAATCCTGAATACAGCCAGTACTGCAGGCTTTTTACCTGGTCCATTGCAAACCACGTATTTTGCTACGAAAGCTTTCGTGGTGTCGTTTACGAAAGGATTATCTTATGAATTGCGTAAATCAGGGATTACGGTAAGCGCATTGTGTCCAGGTCCAGTTAAAACAGAATTTGAACACGTGGCAGGACTAGAAGGAGGAAATATGTTTGACAAAGGAGCATCTGCGCGTCAAACGGCCGCTTCCGGATACAACGCAATGATGAAAGGAAAAGTGATTCAAATATCTGATCGTTCCTTGTCATTTCTCATTCGTTTTATGTTGCCTATCATCCCAAGAACGTGGTTGTCAGCTATTGTTGAAAAAATACAAACGGTTCCGAAGTAGTCTTCGTTCTGATAAATAAATTATACCTTTGCTTCATGAATATGTTGCCACTGTTTTTAGGAGATGTAGCTGGATCTGAAATCGTTGTGATTTTAATTGTGATTTTATTGTTTTTCGGTTCGAAAAGCATCCCTGGAATTGCTAAAACCCTTGGACAAGCAATGTATCAAATTCGCAATGCATCCAATGAATTGCAGCAAGAAATCAAGAAATCGGGTGTTGGCATCAAAGAGGAGTTGAACATCAATTCGATCCTCAAAGAAACGCAAGAGCAACTTGTTCAACCGCTTGATCAAATGTATTCAGATGTCGAGAACAGTGTTCATTACACGGGACGACCGCAAACACCTGTTAAGGAAGAAACAACGGAGACTGACGTTTTAGAAGCGTCAAATGCCACTGAAGAAAAGGAGAATCAAACGGAAGAAGTACCGGAACAAACTCTTGAAAAAAACATTGAACCTATTAAACCTGTTGAATAATGGTACACGTTGGA
>JBJTMU010000124.1:0-4903 GCA_046070685.1 Flavobacteriales bacterium
GGATTGGATTAATTGGCGTAGAAAAAATCGAAGGATCCTATACCAATGTCATGGGCTTACCTACCCATGAATTATATGAAGCTCTTCAAACATTTGCATCATAAAAAAAGCCATCTTTCGATGGCTTTTTTTATGCTTAAAAGTTTTGAAGAGCGAGGTAAAGCTCTTGGGTTGGGAGTCCCATCACATTCGTGTAAGAACCTTCAATTTTTTCAACGCCAATGAGTCCAATCCAATCTTGAATCCCATACGATCCGGCTTTATCTAAGGGCTGGAAATGCTTTACGTAATGTTCGATTTCCGAAGAACGTAAAGAGCGGAAATAAACTGATGTTTTCACAGTGAATCGAACCGTTTTTTCCTGATTTCTTAAAATCACTCCTGTAAACACATCATGGGAATTCCCTGAGAGTTGCTGTAAAAGTCGAATGGCATCTGTTGAATCAATTGGTTTTCCAATGACTTCGTGATTCAAATAAACAATGGTGTCTGCACAAATCAATAATTCTTCCGCCCCAATTTCTGACATTAAAGCATCGCTTTTCTGTTGGGCTATCGATTGTACAATTTGTTCTGGTGTATCTTGCGGATTAAATTCCTCTGAACAATCTGCTTTCAAAATCCGAAAATCAACTCCTAATTGACGCAATAATTCACTTCTTCGTGGTGAAGCAGATCCTAAAACTATTTTCATAAACTATTCGAGAATAAACAAATTAATCCAAAGAACATGGACCATTTCATTAACTGATTAATCCACCCTAAAATGGATTCCTTTTTCCAGAAATACAGAAGTGCACTGGTGAAATTAGCTGCTCCGGAAAGGAGTAATAAGATCATGGTCAGTTTGTTGACATCAATCCAATCAAAAACGTAGTAACTCAACAAAAAGAGTACCATCGGCAATTGAATCAGAAAAATGGTCAAATAAGCGGCTTTTTCTTTGCCGATTTTGATTGGTAACGATGTCACATGTGTAACAATATCTCCTTGAACATCGTGGATATCTTTGTTAATCTCGCGTGCGATATTTTGAATAAAGGCGCATGTTGCTAAAAAATAAATGAAGGAATAATCTAAATTCGTTGACCATGTTTCGGAGCGATAGGGCGAATAGGGAAGATTCGTTTCATTAAGTGTTTTAAAAAATCCAACGGCAAGAAGTGGAACAAGTGCTGTTAATAAAGCGATGATGAGGTTGCTAACGATGAGTTTTTTCTTTAATTGCACACTGTAAAACCACAGTAAATTAATCGACAATAGATGAACAAAAACAAATAAAAACGTATCATATTTAACCGATAAATAGATGGCGATTAAAAAGGCAATCAGGTTAAATGTCCAATGCCAAAGGATCGCCCATCTTGGTTTCAGGAACTTCGAAAGAATGACTTTCTCCGGTTTATTAATACGATCAGCTTTGACATCAAAATAATCATTAATTACGTTTCCAGCTGCAGCGATTATCATTGTCGAAAAAATGAGTAGTCCGTAGTCGAAACAATGGAAATCAACTTTTTGGTAATTATTTGTCGTCAACAAATAATAAGCAACACCCACCATGGTCAATAGAATGATCAACAGGTTTTTTGCTCGAATTAACTTTAAAAAATGTTTCATGGCCGAATGGTATAGGTGGTTCGACGATTTTTCTGATGTGCTTTTTCTTTTTCTGTCGCGGAACTTAATGCATTGATGGCTGCATCTGTCATAATAGGTGAACTAGAACCATAACCTTTGTACGACAATTGTGTGCTTGGAATCCCTTTGGAAATCAAAAAGTCATAAACGGCTTTCGCGCGGTTCGATGATAAAAGTAGATTTTCTTGAGCATTTCCTCGGGAATCGGTATGACCACCAATTTCGATATTCATTTTTGGATGTGCCTTCAAATAAGAAGCAAATGAATTCAATTCTACAATCGATTCCGGACGTAATTTTGCTTGATTTAAATCAAAAAAGACATTGGAAAGAATGTTTTCCGAAGAAGAATTTTCAGGATTCAATGGGATTTGCAAATGATAGCTTTGTTCGTTCTCCTTCAAGGTCATATTAAAATTCAACGAGTAGGGTAGGTATCCCGGATAATTTACTTCAATCGCGTAATCGGTATTAACAGGCAATGGAACGATGAATGTTCCGTCGCTGGCATCCGCTTTCGATTGAATGACTACTTGACCTGTTGATAGATTTGTCAGCTGAAATCGTGCGCCAAGTGATTTTTTTGAAATGGCATCAAATACAAATCCATCAAAATAAAGTGTTTTAATGGGTTGATCTTCCTTCGGTAATTCGAAATAATAAATATCCATGAGGCCATATCCACCCGGACGATCCGAAGCAAAATAGGCGATGTCCCCCTCCGGTGAAACCATCAAGGAATTTTCGTCGGAAAGGGTATTGATGGGATAGCCTAAGTTTTGAGGAAGTCCCCAATTCCCCTTGGCATCCATGCGTGAAACAAATAAATCTGATCCTCCCATGCCCACATGTCCACGAGATGCAAAATAGAGGGTTTTTCCATCTGGATGAATCAACACTGATTCTTCGTTTTGATTGGAATTGATGTGTGGTGGTAACGGTTCCGCGACACTCCATGTGCCATCGGCTAAGAGATGAGCAACATAAATATCAGAGTCTTTTTTTCCATCACGACTTCTCATTCCACGAATAAAATAAAGTGTTTTTCCATCTGCGGATAAGGAAGGCTGTGTTTCCCAATGACTTGAATTGACTTTTCCAGGTAAATTCACTGGATTCGTCCAAGATTTCCCAATTTGCTGGGTGAAGAATAAATCGCAACTTCCTTTTCCTTGACGATTTTCGCCGTAATCTACACCGCTTTCATCTGTGCAGGCAACAAAAATCAAACTTTTTCCATCAGGAGAAATAGTTGGCGCACCTTCATTAAAAGGTGTATTGACATTCCTTGGCATCGGAACAGACATGCTCCAAACATGATCAATGTAGCGTGAAACAAAAAAGTCCTCTTGTTCGAGACGGTTTTCCCCTTGGAATTGGACCAAGCGACGGGTGAAAAGTAGCGTATTTCCGTCCACCGTAATCGTTGGATAATATTCTGAAAAACTAGTGTTAATAGATGGACCAATATTTTTAGGTTCAAATGGTTTTGGGTTTTTCAAAGCCTGTTTGGCAAAGTTTGCGCAATCCTGCATGCGGCGAATGGTACCTAAGTTTTCCTCCTTTGCATTTGGATTTTTTAAATAATTCGCACAGCTAATCAGTGCACCATCGTAGTCTGCAACAGCCATCTGACAAGTCGCTAAATGATATGTAGATGATCCGCTGATGCTGTGATTGGGGTCAATTTGTAATGCTCGCTGATAATGGTAAATTGCTTGCGTGTAATTTCGTGTGATCTCATGAAATTCAGCGTCCAATAAATGAGCTTCCCAAAAGTTGGAATCTTTTTCTAAGGCCTTTTGAAGTAATTCAATTCCCGTTTTAAAATCGTAAGCGCCGGTCATGGGGTCCATGCCTTCTTTGGGTGCTTTCTCCGCTAATTCAAAAAAGTGAATCGCCTTTTTGTTCGACGTTGAATAGGGGAATTGTGCCGTGGAACATCCAACAAAAATCAACGTGAAAAGGGTAAAGAGTAGCGTGTTTTTCATTTAAGGAATATTCATGTATTTGTGTGTCTGTAACGAAATGTTCCATTTTTGGTTACCTTTCACGTAGTCGATGATTGCAGGAAGTAATTTCTCATGTTTTTCCCATTCAGGCTGCAGAAATAATTTACACGAAGCATTTACTTTTGCTGCATGCTCTTCTGCCCAAGCGAAGTCGGATAAATGATTGATGACTACTTTCAATTCGTTCGCCTTTAAATAGGCTTCTTCGATTGGCTTCATGAATTTTTTAGGCGAAAAGCAATACCAATCAATAGGAGCATCAAGGTGATGAACGCCAGCGGTTTCGATTGCTACTTCAATCTGTAGCGCTTGCAAGGATGAAACCAATGTTATGAGTGAATGCATTGTTGGTTCTCCACCTGTGATCACCACAAAGTCAGCATTTACAGCCTGAACATGCTCAATAATTTTCGCTATAGTCATCCATTGGTCCTCAGAAATGGTCCAACTTTCTTTGACATCGCACCAAACACAACCTACATCGCAACCGGCTGTACGAATAAAATAAGCCGCTCGACCTGAATGAAATCCTTCCCCTTGAATCGTGAAGAAATGTTCCATGATTGGTAGCGCTAGTGGATTAGGTGATGGATTGTTCGACATGAAACAAAGATAAGCAATTCTGCTCGTTTATCAGGGACGTTTTTTCAAGCTGATTTTCATTATATTTGTTTGAATCTAAACCAGCTTATATGAAGAAAATCATTACTTTAAATCTACTGTTTATTTCCTACTTTTCCTTTGCTCAGCAAATAGCAAATAGCAACATGGAGTCTTGGGATAACCTTGGTTTGGCGACAGAAGAACCCACCAATTGGAATGGATTTAAATCCGGCACTGGAGGACTTGCTTCTTTTGGTTCGCAACAAGTGCAGCAATCCACACTCATTCGAGCGAACGCTACGGGATTATATTGTGCAAGAGTTTGGTCCAAAAGTACTTTGGGAATTGTTGCGAATGGAACCTTAACCTTAGGTCAAATCAATATGGGTAGTACAACGGCTTCAAGTCCGTTGAATTATAATTTTTCCAAAACTGCTGACCCCTTATTTTCGGAATCCATCTCCGCTGTTCCTGATTCAGTTGTGTTTTGGGCAAAATACACAGCTGGTGCTGGTCAACAAGCTCGTATGCATGCCATAATCCATGACAGTGCGGATGTGCATGATCCAATTGATGCCGGTTCTCAACCGTATGTGGTGGCACGTGCAGAATTGAATTATTCTCCAACTGGTGGAAACTGGCAGCGT
>JBJTMU010000125.1:0-33611 GCA_046070685.1 Flavobacteriales bacterium
ACCTCATCTTTCTGCCTGCGGCCTTTACCTTCACCACCGGCCCGGACCACTGGGAGGTGCTCCTTAAGGCCCGGGCCATTGAAAATCTTTCCTATGTGGTGGCGCCGGCCCAGTGGGGGCAGCATACCCCGGGACGGCGCAGCTACGGCCGTTCCCTGATCATCGATCCATGGGGCCTGATCCTCGCTCAGGCTCAGGACGGCGAAGACGTGATTTACGCCCGGCTGGACTTCGAGCGCCTGGAGCGCCTCCGCCGGGAACTGCCCTGCCTGGAGCATCGGTGTTTATCGTAGGGGCGACCCGCTGGGTCGCCCTCACCAAATTCCCAAGTTCAAGAGATGAAAAAAATTCGGGTGCCTGGGAAATGGTATTGCACGAATTGGCCAAAGCTTGTTGTATTCACGTATCAGAAGCGCGCTTGCAAAAATTTTCAAGTAACCATCATACATTTTTATCCAAACGATTCGATCGAACAAATGATCATAGACGTATTCATTTTGCTTCGGCCATGACTTTATTGAGTCTTCAGGATGGGGCTGATTATGTGGAAGGTGTTGGATACCTGGACTTGGTTGGTTTTATCATGCAACATAGTTCTGAGTCGAAAATAGACTTAGAACAATTATGGCGAAGAATGTTATTTAATATTTTAGTGTCGAACACGGATGATCATATGCGGAATCATGGATTTATTCTCACAAAGAACGGATGGCGTTTATCTCCTGCTTATGATATGAATCCAAACGAAATGGGCATTGGTTTAACGTTAAACATTTCTGAAAACAGCAATGATTTGGACATTTCTTTAGCTTTAGAAACCGCACATTTTTATCAATTGAAAAGAGACAGGGCTGAAAGTATTTTGGAGGAAATGCGTCAAGAAATTTCTCGCTGGCGCACAATTGCTAAGCATTTTGGAATCAGTAATAGCGAAATAGAATTAACGAAGCGTGCGTTTCGTTTGTCAGAAATCGAAAAATAACACGAGGAAAAAACAATTTTCACTTAATTAATTTTTCTTCATTTGCCAATCTCTTTTGTTACTTAAAAAGTAATGTCTGATAAATAGTTGCGTTTGTTGTTCGAAATACTTCTCTGAACTCCATGTTTACACAGGGTTCATTGATTATACAACTTATCGCTTCATTTATAGCTAATTAATTATTAATTTGGTCCAATTATTTCTTCTGATTTATAAGAAATCTCACAAAAAACCGAGCCATGAAAAACCTAATCTTACTTCTTATTTGTTTCTTTTGGAACCTATCCTTTTCGCAAACATTTTTATTTCAAATGTATTTTGAAGATGCGACGGGTCAGAAAGACACCTTGACTTTTGGTTATGATGCAGCGGCAACAGACAGCATAGATGCATCCTTTCAAGAAATGAATATCATTTCCCAACCTTGGTCCAATCAATTTGAAGCCCGAATTGCCGTTTTTGCCCAAAACTTTTGTATTGGCGGGGAATTCGCTACAGACCCAATAGCTGGTCTATTAAAAAAGCAGATCAAAAAAGAAGATTGCATCGATCAAATTGTCTCTGTTTCTTACGTTCAACTGAAAAACGCGGTGTATCCTATTTCCATCACATGGGACTCTACTCTTTTCAATGATCCGTGTCGATCCAATAGCATCATTACCGATTGGCATCCAGGTGGATGGTTCGATGTAATAATTGGAAACAATCCCCAATATCCAACCCTTTTAAAAGACCTTGACTCCGCTTCTTTTACACACACAGAGACACATCATATTAACGGGAATCAAGACACCACAGATGTTTTATTCGTTGCGCTAGGCAATATCCATCAAGTATTCGTAGGATTGGATGAACCAACCAACAATATGAACATTTACCCAAATCCGACCACAGGTGTCATTCATCTCGATTTGAATGGAAATCAGCACCTTCAGTCACTTACATTGGTAAATTTGAATGGACAGCGTTTCGAAACGAATGTCACTTCTGATCAAATTGATATCAGCGGGTTAAGTGCTGGAATTTACTTCCTCGAAGTACTATTTGATTCTGGCAAAATGGAACAGATAAAAGTGATCAAACCTTAAGCACTTGATTTCTTATGAACGTCAAACATCAATCAACGTTTTTTTAAAGTTCAACTGTTTTTCGCATCGGATAAATCATCTTTTTGACTAACTTAAATAGAGAAAATCAAAAAATCTCAAAAAAATGTTAGTCAAAACTTACTCAAGTACCGTTTTCGGTATTCACGCCACAACCATCACGATTGAAGTCAATTTAGGTATTGGTGTTAACTTTTATTTAGTCGGATTGCCCGATAATTCTGTCAAAGAAAGTCAGCAACGCATCAAAGCAGCTTTTAAAAATAATGACTTGAAATTTCCGGGAAAGGAAATCACGGTAAACATGGCCCCCGCCGATATACGTAAAGAGGGATCTGTGTTCGATTTACCGATTGCCATTGGCATTTTAGCAGTTAGTGAACAAGTGAAAATCGATCACCTGCACGAATATCTGATGATTGGAGAATTGTCACTAGACGGTTCCATTCAATTAACCAAAGGGATTTTACCCATTGCCTTGCAAGCAAAGAAAGAAGGATTCAAAGGCATCATCATTCCAAAAGAAAATGCACCCGAGGCAGCAGTGGTTCAAGATTTAGCGGTGATTGGTGTGGAAAACATACAAGAAGTGATCAACTTCATGAACGATGAGTCCACCATTGCGCCATTAACAGTAGATTTGCAGACAACGTTCTTACATCCCGAATTTTCCTACGAAGATGATTTTCGAGATGTGAAAGGACAAATGAACATCAAACGCGCATTCGAAATCGCAGCGGCAGGCTCACACAATGTGATTTTAATCGGTCCACCTGGAGCCGGAAAATCAATGTTAGCCAAGCGTTTGTCCACCATTCTTCCACCAATGAGCATGGAAGAAGCACTGGAAACAACCAAGATACACAGTGTAGCTGGAAAAGTGAAAAATAACCGAGGACTCATCACCCAGCGTCCATTCCGTAAACCTCACCATACCATTTCGGACATTGGCTTAATCGGGGGAGGTTCCTATCCACAGCCAGGTGAAATTTCATTGGCACACAACGGAGTGCTCTTCCTCGATGAACTTCCTGAATACAAGCGTCAAGTACTCGAAGTGATGCGTCAACCTTTAGAAGACCGCGTAGTGAATATTTCACGTGCGAAATTCTCCATCGACTATCCTGCCGGATTCATGCTTGTTGCTGCAATGAATCCGTGTCCTTGTGGATTCTTTAATCATCCAGAAAAAACATGTGTTTGCGGACCAGGTGTCGTTCAAAAATACTTGAATCGCATATCTGGACCCTTACTTGATCGTATCGATTTACACGTGGAAGTGACGCCAGTTAGTTTTGATGAACTTTCTTCAGATATTCCAAGTGAAGGAAGCAAGGAAATTCGGCTACGCGTAGAAAAAGCCCGTGAAATTCAAAAAAAGCGCTTCCAAAATCGTGAAGGAATGCATTGCAACGCTCAAATGTCGAAATCTGAGTTTGAGGTGAATTGTCAATTAAACCAAGAAGGAACACAATTATTGAAAATGGCCATGAATAAATTAGGGCTTTCAGCTAGAGCCTATGACCGAATTATCAAAGTTTCTCGAACCATTGCGGATTTAGATGGCTCCGAACACATTCAATCCAAACACCTCGCCGAAGCCATTCAATACCGAAGTTTGGATAGAGGAAATTGGGGAACAAATCAAGCTTAAGAATGTTGTATATTTACCTCAAACTGAAGCCATGAAATGTTTTTTGTTTCTCTTGTTGATTTTTTGCTCAATGGGTGTTTTCTCCCAAAGCCCAATCGGTCACACCACACTCACTTTTAACGACCCCAATCGTACGGGTGGATTCGGCTCAGGTGGTGGAAGCGGACGCCAAATTCAAACGGAAATCTATTATCCGGCAAGTTCCACCGGGACCAATACCCCTGTGGCCAATGGTGCATTTCCGGTCATCGTTTTTGGACATGGATTCGCTATGAGTTGGGATGCCTATAACGATATCTGGGAACACCTCGTTCCTCGTGGTTACATCATGGCATTCGTTCGAACTGAAGGAAGCCTAATCCCCTCCCCTAGTCATGGTGATTTCGGTTTGGATTTGAGTTTGGTAGCACAAAAGATGCTGGAACTTCAAACAACAAGTACCTTGTTTCAAAACCACATCTACCCAAAAGTTGGGGTCATGGGACACTCCATGGGTGGAGGCGCAAGTTTTCTAGCAGCATCGAATAACTCGAATATTCAGGCACTCATTGGACTCGCTCCTGCTGAAACAACTCCATCTGCAATTGCGGTTGCACCAAATGTCTTGGTTCCAAGTATTGTGTTTTCGGGAAGTTCAGATGGCGTCACGCCTCCAGCTCAAAACCACATTCCCATGTTTGATGGCATTACGTCCATGTGTAAATCGTTTGTGTCGATAACAGGTGGTGGACATTGTTATTTTGCCAATGCAAATTTCAACTGTGATTTCGGTGAAAGTACTTCTTCAACGGGTATTTCCATCAGCAGAACACAACAACAAACGACCACTTTTATCCTACTCGACCCTTGGTTGGACTTTCATCTCAAAGACAACTGTTCAGCGTATGAATTATTTCAAACAGCTCTAACTAGCACCACAGGAATCAATGGTCAAACTACCTGTCCAGTCGTGCCAAATGTGGTTATTTCGCAAAATGGAACCATTCTTTCCACCAGTACTGCCGGATCAAGTTATCAGTGGTATTTGAATGGTGTCGCTATTCCAGGTGCCATAGCCGATTATTACGACATGGGACTCCAACCAGGAGGTGTATATCAAGTACAAGTCACGTTCCCATATGGATGTGGACTTAGTCCAAACATCAATGTCGCCGGTCTTGAAAATTTGAATGGAAATGATCTTGAAATTAGTCCAAATCCAGCGAAGGATTTCATGCATATTGACCAAAGCAATCCGACGGAAATTCATGTAACGATATTCGATATTTCCGGACAAAAACTCGGTACATTCAAGCTTTCAGAGACGAATAACGTCATCGATGTAAGTGCTTTCCATTCAGGTCTGTACTGGTTGAAATTAGAGCGTTCCGGAACGACCTACATGAAAAAATGTGTCATCGAATAAGGAATACTTCACCTGAAGTGAACAATGTTGCAAACAAATCCTTAAATTCGGGAACTCTTATTTGAACACATGCTGAAACATTTACTTTTCCTTATCGTTGTTTTACTTGGCTTTTCAGCCAGTGCACAAGACTTTTCAATCCGCGGTTTCGTTTACGACGATGCCAACATGGAACCATTAAGTGACATTAAAGTCAAATTATTAACTTCTGATAGTACCGTCATCGCTGGTGCATACACCAATTTGAATGGTGGATTCTTAATTCCAAAATTGAAAAAAGGTTCCTACATCGTAAAAGTAGAAGCTGGTGGATTCAAGAAAACCTTCGTGAATGTCGAAATGACTGATAAATTGAAAATCTATGATGTTCAATTGAAATTGGTTCACAGTTCTCAAGATTACAAGGAAGTCGTGGTTGACCTCGGAAAAAAAGAAAAGAAAAATGAAGTACTCATCGGAACATTGAAATACACCAAAGAAGGACTGGAACGCATTCCGGTACATGGTGGAGAAAACGATATCGTTGGAGCAATTAGTGTGACTCCGGGTGTTGTTACGACAGGTGACCAAGGTGGACAATTGTACGTTCGAGGTGGAACACCAATTCAAAACAAAGTATTGTTAGATGGAATGACCATCTATAATCCATTTCACTCCATTGGATTCTTTTCCATCTTTGAAACGGAATTAGTTAAAAATGTAGATGTTTACACCGGTGGATTTGAGTCAAAATACGGAGGTAGAGTATCTTCCGTCATGGACATCACCTATCGAGATGGAAATCGAAAAGAATTTGGCGGACGTGTTTCGGCTTCGCCATTCTTAACGAAAATGGTGCTTGAAGGACCAATTGGAAAAGCGACAGCGAATAAACCAGCAGCAGGATCTTATGTCTTTTCCGCGAAGCACAGTATGCTTGATTACACTTCCAAAACGTTGTATCCAAAAGTAAATGGTGGAAATGGCTTGCCTTTTAATTTTACCGATCTATATGGAAAAGTCACCTTCAACGCAGATGGAGGAACAAAAGTAAGTGCCTTCGGATTTCATAACCAAGACTCTGTGAACTACGACATTGCGAACTTACGTTGGGATGCTTCTGGTGGAGGAGTTAACTTTTTGATGGTACCTTCTGGTTCACCATTGTTTGTTCGTGGACACGTGAACGGCAGTAATTACCAAACAACTTTTGCAGAAACCGCACAAGAACCGCGTTATTCAAAAATTGGTGGATTCGATTTAGGTTTTGATTTTAGTTATTTCTTAAAAAACGAAAGTGAATTGAGCTATGGATTCAATATCAATGGATTCAATACCGAATTTGTTACGTACAACGAAGCTAAGCGCAAAATTGAGGCTACGAACTTCACCACGGAGATTGGTACTTATTTCAACTACCGTCACGTCGGAAAAAGATGGGTCATTCAACCAGGGATGCGCGTTCAGGTCTATGCCTCATTGAATACCATTTCACCAGAACCACGTTTGGGATTAAAATACAACGCGAACGAAAACCTTCGTTTTAAATTCTCTGGAGGTCGATTTTCACAAAACTTTACATCGGCATCTTCGGACAAAGATGTGGTAAACTTGTTCAACGGACTTTTATCCGCTCCAACTAATGTTCAAGAACAATTCGTGACACAATTCCAACATGTGAAAAACACAAAAAATGGTTTGCAATATGCGTGGCATGCCATTCTTGGTTTGGAATATGATTTAGGGAAATTGTGGACATTTAATATTGAGGGATACTACAAATATTTCAACCAATTAAGCAACATCAATCAGAACAAATTGTACGAAGATGTTTCGCAGTTTGAATTAATTGATGACGTGTTTAAAAAAGATTTCATCATCGAATCTGGTCAATCGTATGGAGTGGATGTATTGGCAAAATACAACAAGGACCGCCTTTTCTTTTGGGCAGTTTATTCTTACGGCAAAAACACCCGTTGGGATGGATTTTCTACGTATGCACCTGTATTCGATCGCCGACACAATTTAAATCTAGTTGGATCTTACTTGATGGGTAAAAAGAAAGATTTGGAGTTCAATGTCCGATGGAATTTAGGTTCAGGACTACCATTTACGCCAAACGCCGGAAATTACCAAGCTGAAACTTTTGCAAATGGTGTAACTTCAAACTATGTGACCAATAACCCGTCTTACATCAGCATGATGTTAGGTGCTTACAATTCACAACGTTTACCTTATTACCATCGTTTGGATATCACCTTGAAAAAACATGTGACCTTTAAAAATAAGAACGTCCTTGAAATGATTGCGAGTGTCACTAATGTGTACAACAGAAACAATATTTTCTATGTGAATCGAGTTACCGGAAAACAAATTTATCAATTCCCTATCCTGCCAAGTTTCGGTTTGAATTATAAATTCTAATGTTCCATGTCAAAAATTGCAGCATTTAAAGCCATTCGTCCTGTCCGTGACAAGGTACATTTGGTTGCAACCAGACCCTACTATTCGTACAAAAAGAATGTGCTGAAAGCCAAATTGGAGGACAATCCATTTACGTTTTTACACATCATCAATCCAGAATTTAATAAGTCCGTTAAAACGAAACCGAATTCCAAAGAACGCTTTGCGCTTGTAAAGAATCAATTCGATCAGTTTCTAAAGGATGGTATTTTAATTCAGGATTCCACGGAACACCTGTACATCTACCGTCAATCGAAAGGAGACTTTTCAGTGATCGGGGTAATTGGTGGGGCAAGTGTTCAAGAGTACATCGATAATGACATCAAAAAACACGAGCAAACATTAACTGTTCGCGAAGAAGTTTTTACGCAATACTTGGATCAAGTTGGATTCAATGCGGAACCGGTTTTAATGACCTATGATCCGCAAAATGAACTAAACAGCCTGATTGAAAGTGTTAGTGCGGAACGACCTGAGTATGAATTCACCACAACCGATTGTATCAAACATGAATTGTGGGTTCTGAACACAGATCAAACCAAGAAATGTCAGGACTTATTTCAACAAGTGGATGCCTTGTATATTGCTGATGGACATCACCGTTCTGCTTCGTCCGTTCGTTATGCTCAACTGAAAGAAGAACAAGGAAAAACAAACAATGAAACGGGTTTTTTCCTCAGTTATATTGTGGCAAAAGATCAAGTAAAAATCTTGGCTTTCCATCGCCTATTGAAGAGTTTGAACGGCTTCACTAAAGAATCTTTTGTTCGTGCGATGAGTGATTTGGGCAAAATGACACCCATTTCAAAGGCAGCCGAACCAGAAAAAGAAAAACAGTTTACCATTTGTATCGGAAAGGATTGGTATTTATTTGAACCAGATTCAACTTATATCAACGACTCAAATCCAGTGGAACAATTAGACTCCTTTATTTTAAGTGATCTCATCCTCAAACCACTATTAGGCATCGTTGATTTGAAAACAAGTGATCAAGTGGAATTTGTTCCAGGAAATGAATCCTTATCCTCTATTGAAGATAAAATCAGATCGGGTAAATTTGAGCTTGGATTTATTCTTCATCCAGCAACCATTGAACAAGTGAAAGAAGTAGCTGACGCAGGAATGAACATGCCACCGAAATCTACTTGGGTAGAACCGAAACTTCGAAGTGGTCTCACCATCTATCAATTGCATTCATGATTACCCAACAAATTCAGGAACTGCGTGCATCACTGCCGAGTCATGTGACCTTAATTGCCGTTTCAAAAACAAAACCAGTCAGCGCTTTGGTGGAAGCTTATGATGCAGGTCAACGCGCATTTGGGGAAAACAAAGTACAAGAGTTGGTGGATAAAGCCGATGTGCTGCCAAAGGATATTCAATGGCACCTCATCGGACACTTACAAACAAACAAAGTCAAGTTTATTGCTTCATTTGTCCACTTGATTCATGCTGTTGACAGTTTGAAATTATTGCTTGAAATCGAAAAGCAGGCAGCGAAAAATGAGCGCGTCATCGATGTGTTACTGCAATTTCACATTGCACAAGAAGAAACCAAGTTTGGACTTTCTTTGGAAGAGGCGCAGGAATTACTCGAAAGTGATGCTTTTCAGTCGTGTCAACATATTCGTGTGGTTGGTGTCATGGGTATGGCTTCCTTCGTAGTCGATCCACAACAAATTCATTCCGAATTTCAATCGTTAAAGCAACTCTTTGATCAACTAAAATCAAGCTATTTTAATACGCAATCTTCTTTCAAAGAAATTTCCATGGGAATGTCGGGAGATTATCCCATCGCTATTGAAGAAGGCAGCACGATGATTCGTGTAGGAAGTTCAATTTTTGGTGGACGCTAATTACTCCACGCCAAAAATTAACGAAGATATCGACTCCTTGGACATGAATTCATTCGACAAACGCAATAAATCTGCTCCAGAAATTTTGTCAATTCCTTGATGGATTTCCTGAATGGTATCAATTTGATTGAACGCCAACATGCTTTTTCCTAAGCCCTGCATCAATCCGGCATTTACATCCATTCCTAAGGCCATCTGACCTTTAAATTGTTGTTTCGCACGCGCCAATTGCAAGGAACTTAATTCTTTGGAACGGAACTTCACGAGTTCTTTGTGAATTAAATCGAGTGAACGATTCACGTTTTTATCCTCACATCCAACATATATTTGCCAGAATCCAGAATCTACAAACGATGAATAACTCGCTTCCACCGTATAGGCTAAGCCATATTTTTCACGAACGGACAAATTCAATTTCGAGTTCAATGCTGGTCCACCGAGGATATTGATCAACAAAGACATCGCCATTCGATCATCGCTCTTATAGCTTGGCGCAATTCCACCAATGACAGCATGCGCTTGATAATTGGCTTCCTTTGCATGAATTTGAAAGGGTGTATAGGTGGAAAAGGCTTGGAAATCGGCACGTTTCGCATTTAAAGGCATTTGACTCAAGGTCGCTTCCATCAACGGTTCCAGTTTCTTAAAACTGATATTTCCCACGTATGAAATAACCATGTTATCTGCCGTAAAGTACGCATTCACGTAGCGTTGCAAATCTGCTTGGGTAAATCCAGAAACACTTTCTTTTGTCCCCAAAATATTGTTACCAAGTGGATGGTTTTTAAACAATTCCGCTTCGAAATCATCAAATATCTTATCACTTGGACTATCCAAATACGAATTAATTTCATCCAAAATGACTTCCTTTTCTTTTTCAATTTCCTTTTCTGGAAAAGTGGAATGAATGGAAATATCAGCCAATAATTCGAGGGCTCGTTTGGTGTGCTCTTTCGAGAAGGAAGCATGCAAACACAACTCTTCTTTAGCGGTATAGGCATTTAATTCACCCCCAACAGAATCGATTCGAGAAAGAATGTGCAAGGCATTGCGCGTCTTAGTTCCTTTGAACAAACAATGTTCAAGAAAATGCGCTAGTCCAACTTCGTTTGACTGTTCGTAACGCGATCCAGCCGAAAAAAAGAATCCTAAATGCGCGACTTGATTGGGAACCTGTAGGTGAACGACACGGATTCCATTGGATAAAGTATGACACGTTGGTTGAAATTTTCGCATTATGGATTTTTACGTGTGATTTTCCATGTGTCCTGTTCCTTCTTAAACACCACACGATCATGCAATCGGGATGGTCGTCCTTGCCAAAACTCAATGGATTGTGCTGCAATCGCATATCCACCCCAATGTGATGGACGCGGAACTTCCTCTGGAAATTGACGATCGTATGTTTCAAATGCGGCAATTAAGGCTTCGCTGTCTGCTAATTCGGCAGATTGCTGAGATGCCCAAGCACCCAATTGACTTTCTCGTGGACGCGAAGCAAAATAAGCATCACTTAGTTCCGTAGAAACTTTTTCCACTGTTCCTTCGATGCGCAATTGACGCTGTAATCCAGGCCAAAAAAACAAGATAGAAACGTGTGGATTTTCCGACATCTGTTGTCCTTTCTGGCTCTGGTAATTCGTATAGAAAATGAATTGTTCATCCTTCATTTCCTTCAAGTAAACAATCCGAGAACTCACTCCTTCATCCGCAGTGGCCGTACTGAGTACAAATGCATTTGCTTCCACTTCTCCGTGTTGCACGGCTTCATCGAACCAGCGGGAAAACGCGGTAAAGGGATTTGAGCCGAGGTCCGTCAAAGATGCACCTTTGTCAAAATCCGCATGATTTTCACGGTATTTTTTCAACCATTCACTCATTCTGCGTCCTCTTCCGAAAAGTTATCTTCGATTTCACTTGCCTCTGCAGACGCTTCTTCTAGCTCATCCGATTCAAATACCTCTTCTTCGCTATCGTCAAAATCCGATCCTGCAGCAGAGAATACGGCACGAACAGGTGTACGGGTTTCGATGTCATCTTCTACGGCGATTTTTTTCAAGGCAGGACTTTGAACATCCTCTTCACGGTATGGGAAAATCTCTACGATCGGCGAAGAAACGATGGAGGCAATGTTAAAGTCGATCATTAACGTTGACAAACTTTCCACTGTTCGTTCATACGCTTCTTTGACGTTGGTAGCAGAAACCAAGAAGTTTTGAGAAACGGTTTTCGCTTTTTCTCCTTCTTCGTCCATACGGTCGTACGTCACCTTACATTTGAACCATGTTTCGGTATCATCATATTGAAAAATATCATGTAGATCTGTTCGAGCGATGCCTGTTACCTGGAATTCACCACGAATGGTAGAACCCAATTCTTCGTAGATACGAGCTTCGGCATCAGTAAAGGTCATGGCAGCCAAAAGATAAGGCTCTGAAACACGTTTAAAAGATCCGTTTTCTAATTGTTTTGTGTATTTTACTTTAACGGTAAACCAACTATTCATGAGGTATTTTTTTTAGCTAACAAAGATACTTGCTTTCGAGCGATTTACCTCCATTGTTGAAAAGATTTCGTGGGAAAAGATGCAGATCGTCAACCAATCCCAATATCGAAGTTGATGATCCAACACCTCGTTGCTTTTCATTTGTGCGTTTATGATCAATGAACCAGGAACTTCCTTTTCGGAATAAAACTATTAATCCTTCGTTTATGAAATCTATTTTCTCTTTTTTACTCTTTTCACTTGTCATTTTACAGCAATTAAATGCGCAAGTTCATTCTACCCAGCTTGAGCTCAATAATGTTTCAGCGCATATTTCCGATGCGGGCACCTTTTTTACGAATTTCGATACAGCTGAACCTTCATACGAAGTGCCGAAAGGTACAGGGGTTAGCGCGATTTTCTCTACACAATTTTGGTTTGCCGGAAAAGACTCCTTAAATAACATCCATTTTTGTCAAGGCGGTTCGCCTAACGTAGGAACTGACGTATTTAATGGCCCAGTTTCCGGTGTAGGAACCTATTCAACAAACGCATATCAAACAACTTGGGGAAATTCAATGTGGAGCCTTTGTCAAACAGACATCGATCAATTTAAATTATGGTGGGGATGCCAAAATGGACTAATAACCTCTGGCTGTGGCTCTGCAAATCCACCCTCAAATGAGGCATTACAAACGATTTATAATTGGCCTGCACATGGCAATGTTGCTATCGGACAATCCTATTTTTTAGCACCATTTTTCGATTACGATTCTGATGGAATCTACAACCCAGATCTCGGAGATTATCCTATGATTAAAGGGTGTTGTGCGAGCTATATCATTCAAAATGATGTTGCCCAATCGCATTCTTATAGCGGAACAGATTCCATAGGCCTTGAATTGCACTTGATGTTTTATCAATATCAAACATTCGACTATTTAAATGATGTCACGTTCATAGATGTCACTGCCATCAATAGAGGCGACATAAATTACCCTGAATTTGCACACAGTATTTTTGTGGATGTTGATCTCGGTAATTACGTCGATGATTTGATTGGATGTGACTCGACAAAAAACCTCATGTATTTTTACAATGGAGACAATAACGATGAGGCCAGTTTTTCTACTTTGGGATATGGAAATAACCCGCCTGCAATAGGAATTGTTGGTTTAAAACAGGACATCACTTCATCGGCATGTTATGCAGGTGGATTTCAAATTGCAGATAAATGGAACATCATGAATGGTTTACAATTTTCCGGAGATCCGTGGCTAAATCCAAATGGCAACCCTACAGCGTATTTATATTCAGGCAATCCCAATGTATCAACTGAATGGAGTGAAATAAGCAATGGAAATCCTCCCGGAGACCGAAGAGGAATTTCATCAATGAATATTGGATCTTTTAACAGTGGAGACACCCTTTCTCAGACTTATGCCATCATCTATTCCAAGGTGGGGAACCATTTGCAAAATGTACAATCTCTTATTGATCTATCCGGAGAAATCAAAACATTTTATGTCAACGAATCCAATATCCCATGTCAGAACGGAACTTGGAATGTGGATGAAATAGAAAATCTACAGTTAACGATTGCCCCTAATCCAGCAGTGAATGAATTCAACGTAACATCAAGTTCAATAATCGAAAAACTGGAGATTTTTGACCTAAGCGGACGAAGTTTGTCGAAATTCACGGATATCAAGGATTTGCAATTTAAGGTCGATTGTCATTTCTTGAGTCCCGGAAATTATATTCTTCAGATGGAATCTTCCGAAAAAATGGTTAGAAAACAAGTTCAAATCGATTAATAAATGAATGAATTGGATTCGTTTCGCGTGAATTCAACTTTACACAAAGAATCCGTATTTTTATCAAAAAACGATTCGAATGAAAAAATTATTCATTTTTCTTTTTGGCTGTCTTTGCTACAGTAGCTTCTTTGCACAATTACCATCAAATTTGATTCGCAATCTCGAAAGCGAAGGACTGAAAGGGAAGGTCAGAAAAATTAGCACTACTTCTTTCAAGGCTAAAAAAATCAATGGCAACATCGAAACTACGGGAAAAGGCTGGCAATATTCTTGGGATGCTGACGAGGTATTAAGTTTCGATAAAAACGGCTTACTCAAAGAACAAAAAGTGGATAAAAATGGAAAGAACCAGTGCGCATATGCCATCAAATTGGATGCAAAAAAAAGAGTTGCACTTATAAAGGAATATGACCATACCACCTATTTTAGCTACGATTCAATCAATAGAATTTGTTCGAGTAGAACAATGAATAATTGGGGCTTTCAATTTGAATCCATCAAATATGAATATGACAAAAAAAACAACTTGATAAAACAAATGGAATTTGATTCTGATGAATTGACATCTGTTAAAATCTTCGAGTATGACCAACATAACAATCTGCTCAAAACAACAACTACCTACGAGCAAAATGTTGAAATGGAAACGTATTTATATAATAAACATCAACAGTTAATGACATTCGAACAGTTCGATCGTTTTGATGGAAAAATTGAATCTACCACTTATACCTATTCTCATCAACAGAAAATAAAAGAACAAAGCGTGGACTTTGAAGAAGGTGTACCATTTGCATGGATCAGTCGATTTTTTGAAAATGGGAATGAAGTAAAAATCATTGAAACAGAAAACGGCGAAACACCGATTATTGAACGCAATCAATACGAATATGATGAGCAAGGAAATTGGATTAAAAAAACCATTGACGACGATGGAAATTATTTCATTGTTGAACGCAGCATTACGTACGACAAACCAGCATCCAAAAGCAAGCAAAAAATGCTTTACATCAGCCTGAGCATTCTATTGATTGGACTTCTTTGCCTCCTTGTTGTATGGTATGTTCTGCGCAGAAGAAAGAAACAGTGAGATGCTTATTTTAAATCGACATGAACATCACCGAGTTTAGAATAAAGACATCGTTTACCTGTTATCAAGCGTATATTTATCTCAATATCAAGGTCTTTAATTTGGTAAACTGACTTTTTATTATTATTTTCAACAAATTAAAACAAGTTAAAATCGATTAATGCCCCTTTCGGGGCATTGATTATTAATCTTAAATTATGAAAACCCTAATCCTACTGTTGATATTAAGTAACCTTGCATTGGCACAAGTTTCTAATTTTGATTCGTATTTCGAGAAGTTTAGTACTCCATTATTAGGTCCAAGCGATAATGAATACGTAGCACATTGTTTTTCCTTAATTCCAGAGGAAAATGGCTACGTAGGGAATTCAGCTATTTTAACTTATGGGCTTGAACTGAGAACGCATGTATTTTCTTTAAAAAGTACAAATAATACCATTTATTGGGAAAAAATAATAGAAAACAATATTTCTGGATACTCGGACATTAACTGCATGAAAAAAACAAAGGATGGTAATTTTGTTGTTGTAAGTAATCAGTCTGTTCCATTAAATTCAGATGATCCTTTAAACTATAAAATTGTAATATCTAAAATTTCTCCTAACGGGAACTTGATTTTTCAACGAAAATATTTTTCGAATGATACTTCTGACCTATCAAAATGTATTGGTTTTGAAGAAATGTCTGATTCTTCTTTAATTATATTTGGACCAACTCAATCAGGTATGGGGTTGTTAAAACTAAATTCAAATGCTAATTTCATTTTTTTCAAAAAAATAAATGATGCTGTTGATTGGCAAACCTTTGAATATAAAGATTCAAATTTAGTTTCTTTTGTAACCAAATATTTTCAAACACCTAATAATACTTCTACCGAACTTACTACATGCAAATTTTATTTACGTTCTAATACAGGAGACGTTCTTAGTGAAAAATGGATAGTGCCAGATGACCCAACTCATAACTGTGAATATAGGGGTGTTCGTAAAGTATTTAAAAATGAGTTTGTTGCATTAACGATGGATGAAGCGTCAACAAATAGTCCAGATGCAACGTTAAGATATATTGATTCATCCTTAAACGTAAAATGGTCTAGAACTTTTCAAAATACTGTTTCTTTTCCTAAAACTAGATTTGTTTTTAATCTAACTGCCCTTACTGTTGATTCGTTAAACCAATTTATTTATGTAGCAGGCACAATAATAGATAAAGGAGTCAATCCAGCAGCAAATGCACCATGGACTTTATATTGTGCCTTCCTTACAAAAGTAGATTACAACGGCAATATTATTTATAAAAAGTACTTCCATTTTGGAACAATGAATGTTGATAAACTCGATCTTTATATTATGAGCATGTGTCCTAATGGAGATGTTGCATTATCAGGCAAAATCACTTATTTGAATCAATCATCTGGATTATATTCTGTTCCTCCCATTTGGGTTTTTAGGTTTACCTCAGACGGAGTAAGTGATTTTGCCGACTACCTGGGCATCGAAGAAACGCAAGTCAATCAAAACGAGTTGGGTGTTTATCCTAATCCATCAACTGGTATTTTTCATTTAGAAAGTTTATCAGAAGAACCAATGGAAGTTGAGGTATATGATCACCAAGGGTCAAGAATTCAGTTGGATGACCAATTTACATCAATCATTCTACTCGAAAACCAAGCTCCGGGAGTCTATTTTATTCATGTGAAACAAGGCGATCAGTTTTGGGTGAAGAAAGTGGTACTGCAATAAGGTTATAGTTTAAGTGTCAGCCCCTGCGTATATTTCGCAGGGTAAGTGGCAATGGGTGAAGAAGTTGGTGGTGAGGGAGGAGGCGTTTAAAAATGCCCCCCTACTTCCCAAATCCAAATGGAAGTAAGTCCTTGACGGAATGGAGAACAATGGTTCGCTTGTCCTGGTTGACTAAAATCACACGTATCTTTTTTGCTTGACGATTTTCTGTTTCTAACATGACTTGTCGACACGATCCGCAGGGTGATAATAAAAATTCACTGGGCATTAATTCCCCTTTCGCCACCACGCAAATTGTATCAATTGCTTCCTTCGGATAATTTGCTCCTGCATAAAACAACACAACGCGCTCGGCACAAAGTCCGGACGGATAGGCAATGTTCTCCTGATTATTGCCTTTTAAGGTGAGTCCATTTGATAAGCGAATCGCAGCACCCACTTTAAATTCACTATACGGAGCATAAGCCAAATCCATCGCTTCGAAGGCTAATGCGGCCAATTGAAGGTCTGCATCTGCTAATTTTTCCCAAGAGGAATAAAGTTCATAATCAAACTGAAAGGACTGTTGCATGAAGCCTTCAACGGACATTTTTGCGCGATGTTACATTTATTCAGTGATTCCCCTTTTTTTTCAGAGTTCTCCACCGCATTTTTCGTAACTTCGTGTCCTTAAATTAAATTGAATGCAATCTTTAGAAGAAAAAGCAAGCTACGGTGTTGGAATGAGCATCGGTGAAAGTTTGAAAAATCAACAACTTGAACACATCAATGTTTCCCTTATGATGCAGGCCATTCAAGCCGTGTTTCAGAATGAACCAACCGCATTAACAGCAGATGAAGCCAATATTTTTATCCAACAATATTTGGATGAAAAGAAACAAGCTGCTTTCAGTGAAAACAAAGCACAAGGTGAAGCATTCCTAGCGGAAAACGCGAAAAAAGAAGGTGTTCATCAAACTTTTTCTGGATTGCAATATGAAATTCTAAACGCTGGCGATGGTGCAAAACCAGGTCCAACAGATAATGTCACTGTTCATTACCATGGGACCTTAATCGATGGAACCGTTTTCGATAGTTCTATGCTTCGCGGGACTCCTGCTAGCTTTGGCGTACACCAAGTAATTCCAGGTTGGACAGAAGCGTTACAATTGATGTCAGTTGGATCAAAATACCGTTTGTACATTCCGCAAGAATTGTCTTACGGTGCCAATCCTCATCCAGGTGGCCCCATCCAACCTTTTAGCGCCTTAATTTTTGAAGTTGAACTATTAAACATAAACGCATGATCCGTTATTCCCTATTTATCGCCCTATTCTTATTTCTTCAAGCGTGTGGAGGAGCAGAAAAAGTTGAATTAAAATCAACCAAAGAAAAATACTCGTACGTTCTCGGTGTGGAAATTGCGAAACCATTTATTACTGAAAGTCCATTTAATAAAATGGATAAAGAAAAATTAATCGAAGGATTTCACAGCAAAGTAGCTGATAGTGAATTTGAAGGACTTTCTAAAACCGTGACGAAATGCATTGGTAAAACAGGAAAAGAATTCAATGAAAAATTCAACGCTGAAGGATCATTGGCTGTTGGTAAAATCAACCGTCAACGATTCGAAGGTTATTTCAAAGACTTAGATGCCATGAGTTTAATCGACATCAAAATGGTGGAAAGAGGCTTCTCTGACGGTCTGAATAAATTGGATATCGAAGTTCTTAAAAACGAAGATCGCAAGAAAATCATGGCTTCTTTTGAGGCGGAAATGAATAAAAAATATGCGAAAATCACCGAGCAATTTAAATCAGCAGGTGAGGATTTCTTGGCAATGAACAAAACCAAACCTGGTATTATCACCACCGCTAGTGGACTACAATATCAAGTATTGAAAAAAGGAAATGGTGCGAAGCCAACAGCAACTTCTTCTGTAAAAGTGCATTACCAAGGCACCGTTCCTGAGGGAGGAATTTTCGATGGTTCGATCGGTAGAGAGCCGGTAACATTTGTTTTAAATCAAGTGATTCCAGGATGGACAGAAGGAATTCAATTGATGAATGTTGGTTCGAAATTCAAATTCTTTATTCCACAAGAATTGGCTTACGGTGGAAATCCACCGCCAAACACCATCATCAAACCTTATTCACCACTGATCTTTGAAGTTGAATTAATTAGCATCGAAAAAAGTGCTGCTCCGGAATTAGGAATCAATCCGCAAGGAATTCGCTAATAAATTGTATTTTTGATTCAAACTAGTGCACATGATGTTACGTCTTTTCTCCTTTCTTTTACTCGGTGGACTCTTCTTACAAAGTTGTTCAGAAGAAGTTAAACTCACTGGCGATTTTAAAGAAACGGCTGTCGTTTATGGATTATTGGATCACGCCGACTCCATGCATTATGTAAAAATTACCCGTGCCTTTATTGGACCTGGGAATGCCCTAGAAATAGCGAAAATTCCAGATTCTAGTTATTTTGACCAAGTTGACGCAAGTATTTCCGAAGTGGTGAATGGAACCGTTACCCGTACATGGATTTTAAAAGATACGCTGATTCAAAACAAGGATACCAACGGGTATTTCTATGGACCTGAACAAAAAGTATATTATTTTAAAACCTTGGCTACCGGAGCAAATGAAGCGATTCAAACTTCTACGAATCCACTTATGAGTTCCTTGAAACCGACAGCAACCTACCGCTTCAAAGCCATCATCAACAATGGTGCTTTCGAAGTAGCTGCAGAAACGGAACTGGTTCATGGTATTACCACAAATTCCTCTTCACAAAACTATACCTTCAAATTCTCAGATGATCCAGGTTCTTACATTTCAACCGGATTAGCCGTTTCAAATACAGGGAATTCGTATGTGGTCAATGGGCAACTAGAAGTTGCTTTCAATGAATTTATTGGTGGCGTTCCTACTTCGAAACGTTACGATTGGCAAATTGGCGAAACAGATGTGACACCAAATAAATCGCATACCTTCACCGTTAGTGGACGCACTTTTTATGATTTAATGAAAGTGAATGTAACCAACAATCCGTTAATTGAAAAACGAACGCTCCAAGGAATTTATATTACCATTACTGGAGGAGCCCAAGAATTGTACAATTACATGTCGGTGAATAAACCTAGCTCCAGTTTAGCGCAAAGCAAACCAACGTACACGAATCTATCCGTTACAAACGGTAAGCGAGTTGTTGGAATCTTTTCTTCTCGTCAAACAGTGAAGATATTCAAGCCCTTCTACACTTCTCCTCAGCAAGCCTATATTCGTGCGATTGACAAGAAAAGCACACGTGAATTGTGTCAAGGCCCGATTACTGGAACCTATTTGTTCTGTTCCAATCACCCAGGTGACAACATCGTTGGACAACAAGAGTCTTACGCTTGTCAATAAATTTTTAAGAGAAACGTTCAGGGAGTTTGTATCTTTACACTTGTGAGTGAAAGAGTAACTTATTTTGCGGATGTCTTATTACCTGTTCCGATACATCAGGTTTTCACCTATCGTATTCCGTTTGAATTAAATAACGAGGTCCAAGTTGGACTGAGAGTCATTGTTCCCTTTGGAAAAAACAAGTTGTTAACCGGAATCGTTACGCGTATTCACGAAGAAATTCCTGCGGTATATCAAGCAAAGTACATTCTTCATTTACTCGATGACCAAGCCATCATTACTCCCAAACAATTGCAATTTTGGGAATGGATTTCCGCCTACTACATGGCTCCCATTGGCGATGTCATGAATGCTGCCTTGCCAGCAAACTTCAAACTTGCCAGTGAAACAAAAATCAGGCTTCATGCCGAATTCGATTTGGCCATCGATCAACTTCAGGACCGTGAGCGAACGGTTGTTGAAGCCTTGGAAATGAAGGAACAATTGAGCTTAAAAGAACTGTCTGACATTCTAGGCATCAAGACCATTCAACCACTGATTAAAGCGATGATTGAACGACGAATTGTTTCTTCGACGGAAGAAATGAATGACCGTTACACGCCTAAAACAGTTTTGTGCATCGCCCTACATGAAACCTATTTGCAGGAAGAAGCATTGAATGAATTCATTCAAGAATTGGAAGCACAAACACGTACCCAAAAACAAGTGGATGCCATTCTTCAGTTCATTAAAATCGCGATGGATCAAGGTGGGATTCATGTCCCCGTTTCCAAAAAAGCACTACTCGAACACCAAGTGAGCGCTTCCGCCATTAGCACGCTCGAAAAACGAGGTTTTTTCGTCCTTGAACGCTTTCAGATTGATCGAATTACCGGTATCAATCAAGAATTGAATGGCTTCAAACCGTTGACGTCTGCCCAACAAAAAGCATTGACTGAAATTGAAGCAAGTTTTGAAGAAAAACAAGTGACTTTACTTCATGGTGTCACTGGTTCTGGTAAGACTGAGATTTACGTTCAACTCATTCAATCCTATTTGGATCAGGGGAAACAAGTCTTATTCCTCCTTCCTGAAATTGCCCTAACAACTCAATTAATACAACGATTATCTGCTTATTTTGGCGAACAAGTGGGGGTTTATCATTCGAAGTTTAATCAAAATGAACGGGTAGAAATTTGGAATCATGTCTTGCACAATGATCCGCATAAATACCGAATTATTCTCGGTGCGCGAAGTGCCGTTTTTCTGCCGTTTCAGGATTTAGGATTTATTATTGTGGATGAAGAACACGAAAGTTCATTCAAACAATACGATCCATCTCCACGCTATCATGCGCGCGATGCAGCAATTGTATTAGGCGCTTTGCATCAAGCGAAAGTACTATTGGGAACTGCGACTCCAGCCTTGGAAACGTATTACAATGCCAAACAAGGAAAATTTGGACTAGTGGAATTATCTGAACGCTACAAAGGATTGCAACTTCCGGAGATTTGGTGTGCCGATTTAAAACGCGAACGCAAATTAAAAAATATGCAATCGCATTTTACGCCACTTCTGTTAGAAGAAATGCAAGTTTCCTTGGACAAAGGAGAACAAGTGATGTTGTTTCAAAACCGACGCGGCTACACCCCATTGTGGTCATGTGAAGTTTGTAATTGGACCCCAAAATGCACCAATTGTGACGTCTCCCTGACCTATCACAAGCACAGTAATTTATTAAAATGTCATTATTGTAGTCACACCACTGCACCTGTTGGAAGTTGTCCCGCGTGTGGGAGCAACCGACTTCAAATGCTTGGCTTTGGTACAGAAAAAATCGAAGATGAATTATCGATTATGTTTCCAAGTAAGGTGGTCAAACGCCTCGATTTAGATACCACTCGTTCGAAGCATGCTTATGAAGAGATCATCGAAGAATTTGAGCAACGCCGCATTGATATTCTTATTGGCACACAAATGATTACTAAAGGATTGGACTTTGATCATGTATCGATGGTCGGTATTCTCGATGCTGATATGCTCTTGAATCGTCCAGATTTTCGTGCCTATGAGCGTTCGTACCAGTTGATGTCACAAGTAGCAGGACGTGCAGGAAGAAAGGATAAGCGAGGAAAAGTCATTATTCAGACAGGAAATCCTGATCATTGGGTCATTCAATTGGTTCAACAGCATGATTACCAAGGATTCTACGAACAAGAAGTCATCGAGCGTCAACAGTTCTTTTATCCGCCATTTTATAAAATGATTCAAATCACCTTAAAACATCCAAACGAACAATTGGTGCATGCCGCTTCGATTGAATTCGCGGATGCCTTGAAGGAAGTTTTCAAGGAACGTGTACTTGGACCTGAATTCCCTTTAATCAAACGCATTCAGAACTTTTATTTAAAAGAAATCAAGCTGAAAATTGAGCGCAGCGCACCGGAGCGAAAAGTAAAAGAAAAAATCCGTGAACTGATGGATCAATTCTATTCGAAAGCAGCAAATAAGGCCATTCGGATAGTGATTGATGTGGATCCCATGTAAAAATGGGACATAAAAAAAGGAGTCCTTTCGAACTCCTTTCAATACTCTTCAAAGCCGGCCAACAAGTGGTTTACTGGTGGTAGGTGGTTATTGACCCGCTTTGAATTATCCTAAATAACTTTTTAGAACTCTGTTTTTCGTTGTATGTTTCAAACGACGAATAGCTTTTTCCTTGATCTGACGCACGCGTTCACGTGTTAAATCAAATTTATCTCCAATTTCTTCTAACGAAAGAGGTGCTTTACCTTCCAATCCGTAGAACATACTGATCACTTCACTTTCACGAGGTGTCAAGGTAGTCAACGAACGACGAATGTCACTTCTTAATGATTCCAATACCAAATTCGCTTCTGGACTTGGAAGAGAATCACCTTGCATGACATCGTACATGCTTGATGTTGACTCATCACCTTCGATTAATGGGGCATCCATAGATACATGGCGACCATTTTGCGAAAGTGTTTGTTTCACTTCTTCCGGAGTTACATTCAAGAACTCAGCTAATTCGTCTGCAGATGGTGGACGCTCTAATTTTTGCTCTAGTTCCGAATAAGCACGATTGATTTTATTGATGTTACCGATTTTGTTTAACGGTAAACGAACGATACGCGCTTGTTCTGCCAAAGCTTGTAGAATCGACTGGCGAATCCACCAAACGGCATAAGAAATGAACTTAAATCCACGGGTTTCATCGAAACGTTCAGCTGCTTTAATCAATCCTAAGTTTCCTTCGTTGATTAAGTCAGGTAAAGCAAGTCCTTGGTTTTGGTATTGTTTCGACACCGAAACAACGAAACGTAAGTTTGCTTTTGTTAAACGTTCAAGTGCTACGCGATCACCCGCTTTGATGCGTCGAGCTAACTCAACTTCTTCGTCTGCAGTGATCAAGTCAACACGACCGATTTCCTGTAAATATTTGTCTAAAGATGCGGTTTCCCTGTTGGTAACCTGTTTTGCGATTTTTAACTGCCTCATTTTTTTTGATTGTTGCGAGTTCTTTTACTCCCAAAAGGAAGAAAAGGTTCTGTTTAAACGCACTTTTTTTTATTAAGTAACGCATTTTTGTTCCGCAAAGTAGATTAAATGAGCAAATGAGTGCATTGATCGAATATTGCAAACGATTGATTGACTTAGGATTATAATTATTTTCTGAGAAATATATGAAAGCGAAAAAAAAGCAGTTATAGAAAAAAAAACCTTCATGAAAAATCGTCAATGCCAAGAATGTTCCGTCAAATTAGTGGGACGCCGGGATCAAAAATTCTGTTCAGACTACTGTCGAAATAGTTTTAATAACCGCGTCAACGAGGATGCGAATATCGTTGTCCGTCGGATCAATGCCATTTTGCGCAAGAACAGACGCATTCTTGCGAAATTAAATCCAGAGGGAAAAAGAACCATTGAAGGGATGTTGCTCGCAGAGGAAGGATTCAATTTTCACTATTTTACGAATGTTTATTCCACAAGAAAAGGTTCAAGTTATGTATTTTGTTATGATTTTGGTTATATTCGACTGAACAATGACCAATACATGTTGGTTCAGAAACAAGACTACGTAAAATAAAATCATTCATGTCAGCGAACGAACAAATTAAATGTCCAAATTGTGGAACAAACATCGATGTTACCAATATCCTCTCCCATCAATTAGAAGCCGAACTTCAAACGAAATTTCAAGAACAACTTCAACGAGAACGCTCAAAAATGAGCGACTTAGAAGAGAAATTACGTGAAGAGAAATTAGCCTTTGAAGAAACGAAGAGAAGGGAGAAAGAACTTTTTCAAGAACAATTGGATCGTTCTTTGAATCAGGAGCGTCTCAAATTGGAGGAAAAACTCAAAGAAAAGTTAGCCGCTGAACAATTGGGTCAATTCGAAGCACTACAGAAAGAGTTAAACGAAAAATCAGCTCAAATCAATGAACTGAATAAAACAAAGGCAGAAGTCGAACGACTGAAACGCGAAAAAGAGGAAGCACAATCATTGGCTCAACTTCAAGCGGAAACTAAAATGAATGAAATTCTTCTCCTCGAAAAAGAAAAGATCAGAAAAATGGAAGAAGAGCGCAACGAACTGCGCATGAAAGAACTTCAAAAGAAACTGGACGATCAAAAATCCCTCACCGAGGAGATGAAACGAAAACAAGAGCAAGGATCCATGCAATTACAGGGAGAAGTGCAAGAATTGGCCATCGAAGAATGGTTAGCATCTCAGTTTCCTTTGGATACGATTGAAGAAATTAAAAAAGGTGCACGTGGTGGCGATTGCATTCAAATTGTCAATACCAGAAGTGATCAAAATTGTGGGAAAATATATTACGAAAGCAAGCGCACCAAAGATTTTCAAGCTGGATGGATTGCGAAATTCAAGGCAGATATGCGTGAAAAAGGTGCTGACATTGGCGTCCTTGTAACCGAAGCAATGCCTTCTGATCTCGAGCGTATGGGTATGAAAGACGGTGTGTATGTATGTACCTACGAAGAATTCAAAGGTTTATCTGGTGTTCTGCGAGAGACGGTTATCCAAGTACATTCGGCCTTGGGTTCTCAGGTTAATCGTGGAGACAAAATGCACATGCTTTACGATTTTCTGACAAGTACCAATTTCCGTATGCAAGTGGAAGCCATCGTTGAAGGATTTACCGCTATGAAAGATGGACTCGAATCTGAAAAAAGATCCATGCAACGCATTTGGAAAGAACGAGAAAAACAAATCGAAAAGGTCATCATCAATACCATTGATATGCACGCATCCATTCGTGGAATTGCCGGAAACGCGATTCAAAGTGTGAAAGCATTAGAATTACCAGGAGATCTCGATGATGAAATTAACGAATAGTCACTACACAGGTTCCAAGGGACGAAAGAGTTTGATCGACTTGGAAATTCCAGAACTGTACAATGGTCAGCTGATTGTATTTGTTCATGGATTCATGGGATTCAAGGATTGGGGAGCCTGGCATTTGGTGCAACAATTTTTTACCGAAAGAAATTACGGGTTTTGCAAATTCAATTTATCGCATAACGGCGGAACCATTGAAAATGGCATAGACTTTCCCGATGAACAGGCCTTTGGTCAAAATTGCTATTCCTACGAAATCGCTGATATTGAAAGTGCCTTGACATGGTTAGCGCAAGAAAATGTTGAATGGAAAGAACTTCACTTCATTGGACATTCCCGCGGCGGTGGAGATGTTTTGCTCGCTGGCAGGAATTTACAAGAAAAATATCCTATTGGATCCATTCACACATGGGCCGCGATTTCGGATATCGGAATGCGTTTCCCAATGGATGAAGCACATGAAACTTGGAAAAAAGAAGGCGTTCGCTACATTGAAAATAGTCGAACTCATCAAAAACTCCCTCAGTATTTTTCCTTGTATGTAGATTTTGAACAACATGCGGATGCATTATCGATTCGAGAAGCGATTGCTGCGTTAACGATGTACGTTTTTCATTACCATGGAGATCAAGACACTTCTGTTCCAATAAGTGAAGGCTACGATTTAGCTCAATGGAATCAAACGGAACTTCAGGTGATTGCCGGTGCAGACCATGTATTTAATGCCAAACATCCTTGGGAAGAAAAGAAACTTCCGGAGGCTTTACTCAAATTATGCGAAGAAACCTGGAAGAATTTAAATGAAAAAAGGCTGTAGAAAACTACAGCCTTTTTTGGGAGAAAGACGGGTCTCGAACCCGCGACCTCCGGAACCACAATCCGGCGCTCTAACCAACTGAGCTACAATCTCCGTTTTACGTGGGTGCAAATATATTAAATCTTATTTGAATTTCGTAATACTATCACCAACACATTTTACTTTTTTATCAAAATTTAAGCCGTGTGACTAAAGTTTCATATCCTTTTACTTTTTACTTGTACCTTTCCACTCGCTAAAAAACAATACCAAAATGAGAACTAAAGTCCAATTTTTACCGGAACAATTAAGCCATTCCTTTTCATTTGAATCGTATAAAAACCTTGTGGCAGAATTAGTTTCACAGGGGAAAACCAGTGGAAACGACCAACGAGAAGACCTTATTCACTACACAGAATTGAATGCACGTAGAATGAAACGCATTGAAAAAACGACCATTCTCAACGAAGAACTGCAGAAAAGTATTTCTAGTATCAAGGAACCACTTACCTGGATATTAATCAGCGAAGCTTGGTGTGGTGATGCCGCACAAATCGTTCCAGTTCTTGCTAAGATAGCGGAAGCACAGGAACTTATCGATCTAAAAATCATCTTGAGAGATGAGCATGAGTCCATCATGGACCTCTACCTCACCAACGGAGGACGATCCATTCCAAAATTAATTTGTTTGGATGCCCATTTTCAGGAAGTATTTGTTTGGGGTCCAAGACCGAAAAGCATCCAGCAAGTTGTTGTTGAAACAAAGGCGGAAGGAATCACCGATCACGCTGTTTTAGTTGAACGCGTTCAAACGGCCTATAATCATGACCGTACGCAATCGATTCAAGCAGAAATCAAAGAATTGATCGATCTCATTTAACACGAAATCAGTATTACGGCATAAAAAAAATCCCTATCGAGTTCGATAGGGATTTTTCATTTTATTGGAGACTCTTACAAAGTTCCTCTGTTTTCTTGTTCTCTTTCGATGGATTCAAATAAGGCTTTGAAATTTCCTTTACCAAATGACTGTGCTCCTTTACGTTGAATGATTTCGAAGAACATCGTTGGACGATCCACGACTGGTTTGGTGAAAAGTTGCAACAAATATCCTTCATCATCACGGTCAATTAGAATACCATGTTGTTTCAACACTTCTACATCCTCTTCAATATCCCCTACTCGCTCTTTCAAGTCATCGTAGTATGTTTCTGGAACATAGAGGAATTCCACTCCACGATCACGCATCGCAGAAACGGTAGCAACGATATCATTGGTGGCAACGGCGATATGTTGAACACCTGCTCCTTCGTAAAAATCGATGTATTCTTCGATTTGTGATTTTTTCTTTCCTTCTGCTGGTTCATTGATCGGGAATTTAATGCGACCATTACCATTGGACATCACTTTGGACATCAACGCAGTGAATTCTGTAGAAATATCATTGTCATCAAAAGAAATGATTTGTGCGAAGCCCATTACTTTTTTATAGAAGTCGCACCAAGTGTTCATCTCATTCCAATCCACATTTCCTACCATGTGATCGATGTATTTCAATCCAGTTGGCGCTGGATTATAGTGAGATTCCCATTTTTTAAATCCTGGCAAGAAAATTCCTTGATAATTTTTACGTTCCACAAAAATGTGAACAGTTTCACCGTAAGTATAGATTCCTGAACGAATCACATATCCGTTTTCATCCTCTTCACGTGTTGGCTCCATAAATGGTTTTGCACCGCGCTTGGTAGTTTCTTCAAATGCTTTTGCCGCATCTTCCACCCAAAGTGCAATTACTTTTACGCCATCACCGTGTTTTTTGATGTGCTCGTTGATGGGACTGTCCGAATTTAATGGCGTCGTAAGCACCAAACGAATTTTATCTTGTTTTAACACGTATGACACACGGTCTTTCAGTCCTGTTTCTAGTCCTGCGTATGCTTCCGATTGAAATCCAAAGGCAGTTTTGTAATAGAGTGCCGATTGTTTCGCGTTTCCAACATATAATTCAACATAATCTGTTCCTAATAGCGGTAAAAAGTCCTCTGCATCAGCGAATAATTTCTCCAAACTATATTCTACGTTTTGTAGATCTCTTAAATTTTTTATTTCTGCAGCCATAATGTATAATTGTTTGCAATATTATTGAAAATTCAGGACTTAGTGAATCCAAGACTTCACATATTCTGGTAATTCCATTTCCATTGCCCGTTTTGTCAATTTTAAAGGTTTAAATGTATCGATCATCACCGCCAGTTCTTGCGTTTCTTTTTTACCGATGGAGCGTTCATAAGCACCCGGATGTGGTCCGTGTGGAAGTCCAGCTGGATGTAAGGTGATTTGACCTTTTTCAATGTTATTTCGACTCATAAAATCTCCATCGACATAGTAAAGCACCTCATCAGAGTCAATGTTACTGTGATTATATGGCGCTGGAATGGAGTCCGGATGGTAATCATATAAACGAGGAACAAATGAGCAAATCACAAAAGCGCTTGTTTCAAATGTTTGATGAATCGGAGGAGGTAAATGTACACGTCCAGTAATTGGTTCAAAATCGTGGATTGAAAATGCATACGGGAAATTATAGCCATCCCAACCAACCACATTAAATGGATGGTGTGCATAAACGTAATCGTAAAGTACATCTTGCTTTTTAATACGAATCAAAAAGTCACCTTCTTCGTTGTGCGTTTCCAATTCATGAGGTCGACGTAAATCACGTTCACAAAAAGGAGAATGCTCTAATAATTGTCCAAACCAATTTCGGTAACGTTTTGGCGTGAAAACGGGATGAAAGGATTGAATAATTAACAAGCGATTATCAGCGTCTTTAAATTCTAATTGATAAATCATTCCACGCGGAATCACCAAGTAATCTCCGTAACTAAAATCAATATTTCCCAATTGGGTGCGCAATTTACCAGCTCCACGGTGAATAAAAATCACTTCATCCGCATCCGCGTTTTTGTAGTAATAGTCCTTCATGGATTTAGATGGTGCCGCCAACTCGATGTAAACGTCACTATTCACTAATACAGGGACACGACTTTCCACGTAATCTTCCGCTGGTTTTAAGTCGTAACCACGAAAGCTTCGCATTAACATATTCTTCTCTATCGCTACTTCTGGAGCGATGTCTTTTTGTCCTTTGACTTCTTTCACGACCGTTGGAGGTTGAATGTGATACATCAAAGTTGACATACCATCGAATCCTGCAGTGCCGAATAATTGTTCATGATATAGTTCACCATTCTCTTGACGGAAAACAGTGTGTCGTTTGTGAGGAATTTTCCCCAGTTGATGATAAAAAGGCATAGTTCAATAGTTATAGTTTGACTCGTCAGTCAATTTTTACTTAAAATCCACTCACTTGCATGCAAAACTAAAGAGCTCTAAGACAGAAATAAATGATTTTAATCAGTTTTCTAGGAAATAAAAATAGGTTTGAAAAGGGTATTTAATCAAAGCAAAAGTTAAATTTGCCTAAATACTTCAATTACATGTCAAAAATCATTGTTATCGGTTCATGCGGTCAAATTGGTACCGAACTCGTACTTGCCTTGCGCTCTATTTATGGAGAATCCAATGTTATTGCTGCAGATTTAAAGGATGAATGTCCAGCGATTTTGAGTAATGGTCCTTATGTAAAGATGGATATTTTGGATCGAGAAACGGTCCGTACATTTATCATAGAAGAAAAAATTGATGAAGTGTATTTATTAGCTGCATTGCTTTCTGCAACTGCTGAAAAAAATCCGGACTTTGCGTGGAGACTCAATATGGAGGGATTGTTTACTATTTTGGACTTAGCCAAAGAAGGACATTTGAAAAAAGTATTTTGGCCAAGTTCTATTGCGGTGTTTGGACCAACAACTCCTGCGGATTTAACGCCACAACATACCGTAATGGAGCCTTCGACCGTATATGGTATTTCAAAACAAGCGGGAGAACGTTGGTGTGAATATTATTTCAATAAATTCGGAGTGGATGTTCGCAGCATTCGTTACCCAGGATTGATTTCTTACAAAAGTTTACCTGGTGGAGGAACAACAGATTACGCAGTGGATATTTTTTACAAAGCAAAAGAAACTGGATCCTTTTCTTGCTTCCTGAAGGAAGATACCGCTTTACCAATGATGTTCATGGACGATGCCATCCGTGGTACGATTGAATTAATGCAAGCTCCGGCTGAAAACATTAAAATTCGATCCGCCTACAATCTTGCAGGATCATCTTTTACTCCAGCAGAATTGGCAAAATCCATTCAAGGACACTTACCTGATTTCTCCATCGAATACGTACCAGATTTTCGTCAAGCAATTGCGGACAGTTGGCCAAATAGCATCGATGATTCCTACGCGCAAAAAGATTGGGGCTGGAAAGCAAAATTTGACACAGACGCAATGGTGCAGGTGATGTTAGAGAATGTTCAGGTTTAACTAATATCCTTTTCACGAAACGCATTGAAACGTTTTCTTGATTTTTACTTATCTTTCAAAAAAAGATCAAGATGCGCACATCATTTTCAATCGTCATTTTCCTATTAATTCAGCTGCAAAGTTGGACACAAAAAAACACCGATTTCAGTCGTTTTTCTTTAGGTGTGCGCAGTACATATAGTGCGTTCAGTGACGATGGTAGGGGTCTTGGAACTGGAGGACAATTCAGGTTGCGTTTTTCGGATCGTGTCAATTCAGATTGGTTCGGAGATTATATTGTGATCAATCAAAACAATCAAATTAAAAGCGAATACCTGCACATTGGATGGTCTGTTTTGTTTTATCCTTGGGAAAAACAATTCGGTCGATTTCAACCGTATATTCTTGCTGGGCATTGTTTCGACTATAATAAAAAAACACCGATTGGATTTCCGCAACAAAGTGCGGATCGCTGGGGATCTGCCATTCAATCCGGATGTGGAACCCATTTCAGTTTAGGTCCGCAAATGGATGTTTCGCTTACCGCGCAATATATGATCCATTTAACCAAAGAATTAATTAGTGAACAAACACCGACAGGCTTGCTCATTGTTCAAGCGCCAGGAAATGCGTTTGAGGGACATTTACTTTGCACATTGAGTTTAAATTACAGATTTAAAAAACGATGAGAAAAACGCTTTATTTCCTATGGATTGTTGTTGGCATTGGTCAAACAATTCAAGCACAAGTTCAACAAAAAAATGTGAGAGCGGCTACATTTTTAACGTTTTCACCGAGTAGAAATGTTCATACACATGCAACTAGTTATTTTCTACATGGTCAACTTAGATATTATACAGATCAACGATTATCGATCAGTAGTGATGTTTTTTTAGACTTGAGCGGCAATTCAACATTGTCCACATCTAAATGGCAAGAACAATTGTTGTTTGGGGCAAATTACCATTGGCGAAAACAGGGAAATGATTTCAACGTGGGAATTCAACCAGGACTCAATTATTGTAAATCTGAGAATTTATCTAAGGGACAAAACACCATTTCCCCGTTGTTTTCGGTACATGTTGGCTATCGATTGTACATCAGTCCCCATTTTCACTTTTTTACGGAAGGTAGATTCGTAAGTGGAACAGCATTGACAAATTCGATTCAACAATTATCCAGTATTAGAATCTCCGCTGGACTTGGCTTTCAGCTCTAATCACATCATTTTTCAATATTTTGTTTAATCTTTTTTGCTTTTTGTTAAACATTTTTGTTTAACTTTATTCCGTAATTGTTAAACAAAGTAATATGTCTACCTTAGAATTTAATGAAGCATTGGTTGGATTGGAAAGCAATCTAACATCTTTTGCCATGAGTTTTACTCGAAATCAAGAGGATGCAAAAGACTTAACACAAGAAACGATGTTAAAGGCGATTACATATCGCAATTATTATACACCGCAAACGAATTTCAAAGCTTGGGTGTTTACTATAATGCGTAATTTGTTTATCAACCAATACCGACGCAAAGTGAAATCGGGTTCCATTTTTGATTCTTCGAAAGAAGCGTTTTTGGTTTCCAATACACCAAGTCAAGAAGAATCCGCTATTGAAATCATATCAGTGAAGGATATTCAACAAAAAATCAATAACTTAGGAGAAGAATATAAAGAACCTTTTGAAATGCATTTCGAAGGATTCAAGTACAAAGAGATTGCGGATAAATTAGACATTCCCATCGGAACAGTGAAAAGTCGCATTTTCATCGCCCGAAAAAAATTAATGGACAGTCTTCCTGACTTTGCCTTTTCAGCAAATTAATATATGAGTAAAAAAATTACCATTCTCGGAGCTGGTATTTCCAGTTTATCTACGGCTGCTTTTCTGGCAAAGGAAGGATACGACGTTACAATTCTGGAAAAAAACAGCCACATTGGTGGACGCGCTCGTCAGTTTGAAACAGATGGATTTGTATTCGATATGGGTCCGAGTTGGTATTGGATGCCGGATGTTTTTGAACGCTTTTACCAGCAATTTGGACATACCACGAGTGATTTTTACGAATTGAAAAGACTTGATCCCTCTTACCGAGTATATTGGCCAGACCAAAGTTATGTAGATGTTCCAGCGAGCATGAATAAATTGGAAATGTGGTTTGAATCCTTGGAGCCCGGAAGTTCTATTCAATTAAGAAAGTTCCTAAAAGATGCTGAATATAAATACCAAGTAGGCATGCAAGATTTGGTCTATAAACCGAGTTTGAGTCTGCTTGAATTTGCCGATCGTCGCGTTCTTGGTGGACTTCTAAACATGCACTTACTTTCATCCTTTTCAACATACATTCGCAAGTACTTCAAACATCCAAAAATTTTGGCGCTGCTTGAATTCCCTGTATTATTTTTGGGAGCAATGCCAAACGAAACACCAGCCCTTTATTCATTAATGAATTATGCTGACATGTCATTAGGAACGTGGTATCCTATGGGTGGAATGCACAAATTCATAGAGGCATTTGCTGAAATTGCGAAAAATCAAGGGGTGAAAATTATAACTGATCAGGAAGTAATTGGATTTGAAACAGAACACAAAATTGCCGTAGCAGCAAGAACGAAGGATCACACTTATAAATCTGACGTGATTGTATCCGGAGCTGATTACGAGCATACTGAAAACAAATTATTGAAGGAAAAAGCAAATTATTCAGAAAAATACTGGGATAAGCGCACCATGGCGCCTTCTTGTTTGATATTTTATGTCGGTGTAAATAAACGTGTAGAAAACATTCAACATCACAACCTTTTCTTCGATGAATCTCTGGAAGAACATGGAAAAGAAATCTACAAGGATCCAAAGTGGCCCACAGCTCCCCTATTTTATTTGAGTGCGCCATCAAAAACAGATCCATCTGTTGCCCCTGAAGGTTGCGAAAATTTGTTTTTCTTGGTACCAATTGCTCCTGATTTAACCGATGATGAAGCTACGCGTGAAAAGTATTTTGACATTTTGGTAAAAAGATTAAAGGATATCACCGGAAATGACATCCGTGAAAACATTGT
>JBJTMU010000126.1:0-59654 GCA_046070685.1 Flavobacteriales bacterium
TATGTTGATCAATACGATTCTCTAAATTATTGGTGGTACCAGTATAAAAACGATTTAATTTTTGAGAATAAAGAATGTATACGTAAAACATACCCAATTAACGAAAAGAAGGATCCTTTCGTATTCCAAAATCGAAAAATCCCAAACGACCGAAGTCACTTGGGATTTAACATTCTCGTGACTGGTGGAAGCCCAGTCACAAGTCTTTCAAAAACAAAAAACCCTGACGATGAAGTCAGGGTTTTGTACTCGAGGCGGCCCCGAGAATCGGGGTTGAACCTGGTGAACAATTTTGAATTAATTGGAGAAACGAAGTTGGATCTTCTATGATTTTTTCAATGAAAGTCCGAGATTTCATTCGTTTAATGAATTTTTCAGCAAAGTAAGCTTGTGAATTATTTTCGAAATAGAAGTAAATTTTTAGCACCCATGGAATTCCTTTGCTTGTAAAGCTGTTGGGATAATATGCTGAATTATGTTGATCAATACGATTCTCTAAATTATTGGTGGTACCAGTATAAAAACGATTTAATTTTTGAGAATAAAGAATGTACACGTAGAACATATTCAATGAACGAAAAGAATAGTCTTTTCGTATTAAAAGCGAAAAATCCCAAACAACCGAAGTTATTTGGGATTTAACATTCTCGTGAAAGGTGGAAGCCCATTCACAAGTTTTTAAAAAACAAAAAACCCTGACGATGAAGTCAGGGTTTCGTACTCGAGGCGGGACTTGAACCCGCACGCCCAGATGAGCACAGGATTTTAAGTCCGGCGTGTCTACCGATTCCACCACTCGAGCATAGACGAGCGAGAGACGGGATTCGAACCCGCGACCCCGACCTTGGCAAGGTCGTGCTCTACCAACTGAGCTACTCTCGCTTAAAATTTAATTAAACAAACCCGTTGGTTTCTTTCCCTCTACTAGAATCTTTTGGATTCCTTGCTCGGGGTGGCAAATTTAATGCTTTTTTTCATCTTTCAAAATACTTCTCAAAAAAAAGAATAGATTACATGTGCTTTCTTCGGAAGTTTTCAAACAACCAGGTTAATGGCAATAAAAGGTCGTAATTGTAAAATAAGTCTTCAAATGGAATCGTTCCTATTCGCCAACCAATCATATGTTCTTCTGAATACCAAACAATTGGATACTTTGTGATACTGCCAGTTAAAATACCGTTAACGATAAAAAACGGAATCAAACAAACTATAAATGATACTGCGAAGTCACCGTACCAAGACTTTCTAAATGTGAGTAAAGTGAATAGAAAAGCAATCAAGGTTGCCGAAATCGTGTAGTATTGAAAGTAGCCTAATGTTGCTCCAATTCCTGGTTTTACAAGGTAAATGATGGCAATAAGAGGGGAACTTAAACCGATAAGCCATTTAAAAACGGAACCAATAACGCGTGTGTTACGTTCCGGAAAATAAGCTTGAAAAACGAGATAAATGAAAATAAAGTTATACGGTACAACCAGAAAAAATAATACTTCCTCAATCGGAAGGTGTCCTATATAAATGCCAGCAAGATAATCTGGTGTAAATCCCCAAACACCCAGTTGAGTGAACAACTCGTCCCAAAGAATAAATCCAATTCCAACAATGATAATACTAGGGAAAAGAAAACGCCAACTGCGATAAAATGCCACTTTTTGATCGAAACTCAAGAGGAAGGGTCCGATGAACGAACATAGAATTACCCAACCGTATGCACTCATATTTTACCTTTTTTACGTAAAAAAGCGGTTTTGGCTTCGTGATAAAATTTAGGGGAAACATACAACATTCCGAAACTTTCACTGTGTTCTTTCCCTAAGTGCTTATGGTGAATTTTGTGTGCTTTTCGAATGGCATAAAAGTAAGGGTGATCGATGTCACGTAGCCACTTAAATCTACGATGAATATACACATCATGAATCATAAAGTAACTAAATCCATAAGCAGCAATTCCAAACCCAATCCAAACGGGAACATAAGTATCATTCATCATTCCTAACATGATACAAAGCCAAGATGGAATCGCGTAAATTAAGAAGAAAACATCGTTTCGTTCAAAAAACCCTGGCTCTTCTTGATGGTGATCTTTATGAAAATACCACATAAATCCATGCATGACAAACTTATGCGTTGCCCATGCCATGAATTCCATACCTAAATAACTTGCGAATAAAACAAATGGTCCCCACCAAAACATACCTTACAACATTAAAAGTGTAAAAAAGATCAACATCATTAAAAACAATGATTCAGCCACTTTGTTCACTTCGGGAAGTTTCATGCGTTGATAGATCCACTGTAACAGGTATGAAATACCTAGCCAACAAATAAAGTTATATACCGGGATTTTTCCTTCAGTCCAATGCCAATAATCTAATTTAATTGCTACCGGCTCAAGAATGTAGTCGAATAACACCATCAAAACGGCAGAAATAATCATCGACACATGTTTGTTTAATTCAAATCGATGAACTACTGCAGCACTACACACGGTAAGTATGCCCCAATTCACACCAATAATGAACGGAACACCATGCCACTTCAAACCGAGATTGTTTCCATAAGAATAGGAACCGAATAAATAAGACGTATGTACTCCGATGAGTTCTACAGCAATGCCAATCACACAGGCAATTGCAAGAAAATAAACAAAACTTAAAGGCTTTGATTTACGACTAATAACAAGTCCGATTAACGAAATAAATAAATTAAGGGCTGATAATTGAACAAACCAATTTCTTGTTTCTGGGAGTAGCATTCCTACAGCACCAACGGAATATAACACTAAGAGAATGATTCGAATCAAGCGCTCACTCATTTTGTCGTTTTAACGATAAAAGTACTTCCATTTATCACATTATCAATGGTTTCATCAAGTGAATGAAATGAGATAGAAATTGCTTGTTCTAATTTTGACCGATCGTAGGAGATGTTTTTGTACCCGGAATGTACTGATTCAATGCTGACACCACTTCGTTTTCCAGTAACATGTCCAAGTAATTCATTGATCAATGCATAAAATAAAGCGATGTATTTTGGACTTGAAAAACGTGGTTTGGTTTTCCCAAGTTTGATGCTAAGCCGCGAAAATAAATCATAAAAACGGAGATTTGGACCTGTACACAAGAAGCGCTCTTTCTGGATAGATGAATCCATAAGCAGAATCATTGCGTTGGACACATCTCTTGCATCCACAATCGCATTGGATCCAGGAGGATAAAAAGGCATCCCCTTTTTGGCTGCTTTGAAAATCTCCAAAGAACTATTGTTCCAATCTCCAGGACCGAAAATCACACATGGATTAATGATCACGGCATTTAATCCTTCTTCTATTCCTCGCCAAACTTCCTTTTCAGCTAAAAATTTAGACACTGAATATCCGCTTACTTCTGACCCCGGTTCCCATTTGTTTTTTTCCGTGCTTAGACCTTTCGAATTTGTCCCAATAGCAGCTGTGGAACTGACATAACACAATTTTTTAACGGGGTATTTCAAAGCAAAATTCACCACGTTGGCTGTCGCAATGCGGTTATTTTTAATGCAAGATTCAAAGTCCGCTTTAAAAAAGGAGACTAAGGCTGCACAATGATAGACGTAATCAGCTCCTTGAATGGCTTCTTCGAGTTCAGACAAGTTTAATAAATCACAGGGGACCCATTCAACTAATTTCCATTGTTCTTCGGCCTTTGCTTTTAGATAGTAATCAAAAAGTGCTTTAACAAGAGGAATTTTTGTTTTATCTCGATATAAAGCCCGACAGGAATCTCCTTTTTCTGTCAATTGAATTAATAAATGACTTCCCAATAATCCAGTGGCTCCGGTGACTAATATCATACAGTAAAGCTAGGCATTAAAATGCCGTTATTGATAAATTGCTTGAAGTCCTTCTTTGATTTGCTCCGCAGCAAAATTTAATTGTTCATTCGTATGAGCACTAGAAATAAATCCAACTTCATAACCGGAAGGACCGAAATACACTCCTCGATTCAATAAAAAGTGATGTAGTTTATTGAACGAAGTCATGTCGGCATCTATTTGATCAGCGGCAGCGATTCGTTTTTTTCCGTTGAAGGAAAACCAAAAAATAGAACCAATGCTTACTAATTCTAGTGGAAAATGGTTTGTATTGGCAAAAGTGTTGATGTTTTCAACGAAGTTTGTGGTGCGTTCAGTTTGATTTTTATAAAAATCTATTTCAGCACAAATTTTTAACTGAGCTAGTCCCGCGGCCATGGCAACTGGATTTCCTGATAAGGTTCCAGCTTGATAAACAGGTCCTTCAGGAGAAACAAAAGACATCAATTCTTTCTTAGCACCATACGCACCAACAGGGAGACCACCACCAATTATTTTTCCATAAGTAACGATGTCGGGTGTAATTTGATAATGTTCCGCGGCACCACCAAATGCAACTCGAAACCCTGAAATCACTTCATCAAAAATTAATAAAATCCCATATTCTGAGCACAAGCTTCTGAGTGCTGTTAAGAAATTTAAATCTTGTAACAGTAAGCCATTGTTTGCTGGAATTGGTTCAATGATCACACAAGCAATTTCCTGCGCTAAATGTTCAAAACAGTTTTTCAACGCCTCTAAATCGTTTAATGGGAGCACCAAAGTTTCATTGGCAAATGCTTCCGGCACACCAGCACTGGATGAGGTTCCAAAAGTCACCAATCCACTTCCTGCTTTTACAAGTAATGCATCCACATGTCCGTGGTAGCAGCCATCAAACTTAACAATCTTCGTTTTGTTTGTATATCCCCTCGCTAGGCGAATTGCGGACATTACGGCCTCCGTTCCGGAACTAACAAATCGAATTTTGTCAACAAAAGGAATTCGATCCAAAATAAATTTCGCTAGTTCATTCTCTTTTCGGGTAGGCGCACCAAAACTGGCTCCGTTTTGTAAGGTTTCAACAATAGATTGGAAAACCGCTGGGTGATTGTGACCATGAATTAATGGACCCCAACTCCCACAAAAATCAATGAATTTATTCCCGTCCTCATCCCAAATTTCAGCACCATTTCCTTTGGCAATAAACAAAGGAGTTCCCCCAACAGACTTAAAAGCCCGAACGGGCGAATTCACTCCACCTGGAAAATAGGTTTGAGATTCTTGAAATAGTTTTTCAGATGTGCTGCGGTTAATGGAATGTTCGATCTTCATTTCTTGCGTATATTTGTCGTGCTACAAAAGTAACAATAAAGGATGGATATGGTTTTTGAGAACAGCTTGGATTTTGCACGAAAAATGGATCAACAAGATCCATTACGTCGTTTTCGTGATGAATTTTTATTTCCCACCTTTCACAGTGAGCAGCCTATTTATTTCACAGGAAATTCGCTGGGCTTGCAACCAAGAAAAGCAGCCCAATATATTCAAGAAGAGTTGGCTGATTGGGCAAAATTTGGTGTGGAAGGACATTTTTTGGCAAAGCGACCTTGGTTCTCTTATCATGAACAACTGACCGAAATGGCAGCAAAAATCGTTGGTGCTTTACCAATCGAAGTTGTGGTAACACACTCATTAACAACAAATTTACATTTGTTAATGGCCAGTTTTTATCGTCCTGAAGGAAAACGAACAAAAATTCTTTGTGAAGCAAAAGCGTTTCCAAGTGATCAATACGCACTTGAATCCCAATTAAAAATGCATGGTTTATCGATGGATCATTTAGTGGAAGTTTCACCAAGACCAGGAGAACAATTAATTCACGAGGATGATATCTGTGCGAAAATAAAAGAAGTAGGTGATGAATTGGCATTAGTAATGATTGGCGGGGTTAATTATTATACAGGTCAATATTTTGATCTGGCACGCATTACAGAGGCAGGACATGAAGTGGGAGCATATGTTGGATTTGATTTAGCGCATGCAGCGGGAAATATTAATCTTCAATTGCACGATTGGCAGGTAGATTTTGCGGCATGGTGTGGCTACAAATACTTGAATTCATCTCCAGGAGGAGTTTCTGGAATGTTTGTACATGAAAAACATGCACACAATAAAAACTTACCTCGTTTTGCTGGATGGTGGGGACATAACAAGGAGGAGCGATTTTTAATGAAGCCAGGTTTTGATCCACTTCCAGGTGCTGAGGGCTGGCAATTGAGTAACGCCCCCGTGCTTGGAATGGCTGTTCACCTCGCTTCACTCGAGTTGTTTGATGAAGCAGGAATGCAGCAAATTGGTGAAAAAAGGGATCAGATGACCGCATTTTTAGCCTTTGTCATTCATGAAATCTCCCGACGAAATGCTGAAAAGTGCACCTTCGAAATTATTACACCAAGTGATATTCGTCGTCGAGGCGCACAATTATCTATCATGGCATTAGGACAAGGACGAAAATTATTTGATGCACTTTCAGATTTAGGTGTAATTGCGGATTGGAGAGAGCCCAATGTGATTCGAATTGCACCGGCGCCATTGTATAATTCTTTCGAAGATTGTTATTGGTTTGGGGCGCATTTGGAAAATGCCATTCAGTAAGTTATTGTAAAATTACAGCTTCAATAACGGATGGAAAGTGTTTGATTTCTAAAGCACGAACAACTTCTTCTATTTCTTTGGCACTCCTTGAGTAAGGTAATGATGTGGCAAATTGCGCCAACATTTTTCCTTTATCGAATTCTTCATTTACCAAATGAATGGTAATTCCAGAAAATGCAACATGACTTTGCGACACTGCTTCATGTACATGTTTTCCATACATTCCCTTCCCACCAAATCGGGGAAGAAGAGCTGGATGAATGTTAATGATGCGATTTTGGAACTGTTGAATCACTGTTGCTGGTATCTTTTTCAAGAATCCAGCGAGAATGATCCAGTCGATTTGAAGCTGTTGACAAATGGATAGATAAGCTTCGTCGTCCACTTGTGAGATCATTTCAAAGGAAATGGATCGCTCCTCACAATATTCTTTCATCCGTTCATTCGGCGCAGAAGACACCATTAAGCACACCTGAATTTCGTTATGCTGATGAAAAAAATCCGTGATATTACGCGCATTACTGCCGTTTCCCGAAATAAATAATGCAATTCGTTGAAGTTTCATTCTGAGCGCAAAGTTAAACATCTGTTGGGATTCACGTGTAATCAAAACTTTTAAGTTGATAAATATTCCACATTTAGTTTTGTTATTTGGATGTTTGTTTTTTTCTTTGCAGGCTGAAACCTTTAAATTAAGAAAAGATGTCTGAAATCAAAGCTAAAGTTATCGCGATCATCGTTGATAAACTGAATGTTGAAGAAAGTGAAGTGACAAACGAAGCGAGCTTCACAAATGACTTAGGTGCCGATTCATTGGATACCGTAGAGTTAATCATGGAATTCGAGAAGCAATTCAATATTTCCATTCCAGACGATAAAGCTGAAGGAATCCAAACTGTTGGAGACGCTGTAGCTTATATCGAAAGCAATGCGAACTAATATTTACTGAATCCAATTTATTTAAATAGGCATGCAATTAAAACGAGTTGTCGTAACTGGACTTGGTGCGTTGACACCAATCGGTAATAATTTGCAAGAGTATTGGGAAGGATTAATTGCTGGAAAAAGCGGTGCTGCACCCATCCAACAATTTGATGCATCCTTATTTAAAACTCAATTTGCCTGTGAGTTGAAGGGATTCAATGTAGAAGATCACATTGACAAAAAAGAAGCCCGAAAACTCGATCAATTTTCGCAGTATGCCATAGTTACCGCAACGGAAGCTATGGCAGACTCTGCTTTGATGGAGTCTAATCCAAATTGCGACCGTATTGGTGTGATTTGGGGTTCGGGGGTCGGCGGACTAAAAACGTTTCAAGAAGAAGCCCGTGAGTACTTTGCGGGAGATGGAACTCCTCGCTTCAATCCGTTTTTCATTCCTAAAATGATTGCGGATATTGCTGCAGGACATATATCCATTAAATACGGTTTGCGTGGCCCGAATTACGTTTGTGTATCGGCTTGCGCTTCTGCTACAAATGCCATCATTGATGCATTTAACCTCATTCGTTTAGGAAAAGCAGATGCCATCGTAACAGGTGGATCAGAAGCTGGAGTAAATGAAATGGGTATGGGCGGATTCAATGCTTTAAAAGCTTTGTCAACTAGAAATGATTCTCCTCAAACTGCCTCACGTCCTTTTGATTTAGATCGTGATGGATTTGTGTTAGGAGAAGGTTCCGGTGCCTTGATTTTAGAAGAATACGAGCACGCAGTGAAACGTGGTGCGAAAATTTATGCTGAAGTGATTGGTGGTGGAATGTCAGGAGATGCATATCACATGACTGCTCCACATCCGGAAGGAATCGGCGCACGAAATACCATGTTAGCTGCTTTAGAAGATGCTGAAATTACACCTGATCAAATCGATTATGTAAACGTGCATGGTACTTCTACACCATTGGGTGACATTGCCGAAGTAAAAGCGATTCAAGCTGTTTTTGGTGAACATGCGTATAATTTGAATATCAGTTCAACCAAATCAATGACAGGACACCTTTTGGGTGCTGCCGGGGCCATTGAAGCTGTTGCTTGTGTTATGACGGTGAAAAATGATATCGTCCCTCCAACAATTAATCATTTTACCGATGACCCTGAACTAGATTCGAAATTGAATTTTACGTTTAATCAGGCTCAAAAACGCACCGTGAATATTGCTCTTTCCAACACATTTGGTTTTGGTGGTCATAACACGAGCATTATTGTCAAAAAATTTAATTCCTAAGCACTCTGAAACTTCCTTTGTTTTCCAGTAAACGGACAGAGGATGAATTAGCAATCATTCGATTCATTCTGAAACAGTTTGGTTACAAACCTGTGAATGTATCTTTTTTTACAAGAGCCCTAACTCATAAATCGTTTCTTCCAGAGGAGAAGCATGATTTCGCAAACGAACGTTTGGAGTTTTTGGGAGATGCTATTTTAGATGCTGTCGTGGCAGAATATCTATATACCAAGTATCCAGATGATGATGAGGGTTATTTAACAAAATTGAAATCTCGCATTGTCAACAGAAAATCTTTAGCTGCGATCGGTGAGAAAATGAATATTCGAAGCATGTTGATCTACAACCAAGCGCGAAGCATAAATTTAGCCACGCTTGAAGGAAATGCGTTTGAGGCCATCATTGGTGCCATCTATTTGGATGGAGGATTTGAAAAGACAAAGGCCGTGTTAATCAAACACATTTTTCGTAATCATTTGAATTTTCAACAATTATTAGCAGAGGAACTTGATTTTAAATCGAAACTATTTATTTGGTGTCAAAAAAAGAAACTTTCGTTAGAATTTGAATTGATGAAGGAAACTCACATCAATGGTCAGTGGAATTACGAAATGGCTGTTTTGGTGAATCGAAAGGAATATGGTCGAGGAAAAGGATTCTCAAAAAAGGAAGCTGAACAAGCTGCAGCTCGTGAAACCTTGCAATTAATGGGAGAAATTTAAACGGAAGCTAGTATTGCGTTGATTTTTATTATACATTTGTTCCACTAAGTTCAATCACATGACGACAACAGAAATTATTTATGCAATTGGTGACCTTTTTCAATGGTCTTTTGGTTTCTTCGAATTCGTAGGAAATTACTTTAATACAATGGTTATCCTTTTAGGATTCGTTGGTTTTGGATATTGGATGAATACTCAACGCAAATTGAGTGCAAAATCAAATGTTCCAGTTGATGCGAAGGATAATGTGGGTTGGTATAAAAAAGATAATCAGCAATTGAAATAAATGTTGATGATACATATCAGGATGTCCGCTTAATGCGGACATTTTTTTTGCCTCATCATTTCGCATAAAAAAAGCAGGACTAAGCCTGCTTTTATACTTGAATATGGGTTTTAACTATGACTTTGTTAAAGCTCCTTTTAAAAATTCTCTATTCATGCGCGCAATGTTTTCAATGGAGATTCCTTTAGGACATTCCACTTCACATGCTCCTGTATTTGTGCAGTTACCAAATCCTTCTTCGTCCATTTGTCGAACCATGTTTAGAACACGGTCTTTCGCTTCAACTTTACCTTGTGGTAATAGCGCGTATTGTGAAACCTTTGCACCAACGAATAACATGGCAGATCCATTCTTACATGTAGCAACGCATGCGCCACATCCAATACAAGCCGCCGCTTCAAATGCTTTATCTGCATCCGCTTTTGGAACTGGAATGGCATTGGCATCCATGGTTCTACCAGATGTGTTTACAGAAACAAATCCACCTGCTTGTTGAATACGATCAAATGCGCTACGATCTACCATCAAGTCTTTGATGATTGGGAACGCACGAGATCTCCATGGTTCAACATAAATGGTATCACCATCTTTGAACATACGCATGTGCAACTGACAGGTTGTAATGCCTGTATCAGGTCCATGAGCACGGCCATTGATGTATAGTGAACACATTCCACAAATACCTTCACGACAGTCGTGGTCGAATGCGATCGGATCTTGTTTCTCGTTAATCAATTGCTCATTCAATTGATCCAACATCTCTAAGAAAGAGCTATCCGTAGAAACTTGATTTAACGTGTACGTTTCTAATGCACCTTTGGCATTGGTATTTCTCTGTCTCCAGATTTTCAATGTGATATTAATGAACTTAGAAGCCATAATCTCTTTCTTAATTATTTGTAATTTCTTGCTGCTATTTTGATAAACTCGTAATTCAATTCTTCTTTGTGTAATGTTGAATTTTTTGCGTCGGAACCGTTATATTCCCATGCGCCAACATATTTAAAGTTTTCATCATCACGTAACGTTTCACCCTCAGCATCTTGGTATTCTTCACGGAAGTGACCACCACAAGATTCTTTACGGTGCAATCCATCTACGGCCATTAATTGACCTAATTCCATTAAATCTGCCACGCGCATTACTTTCTCCAATTCTGGATTCATTTCATCTGCGTTACCCGGAACGTAAACGTCTTTGTAAAATTCTTCACGTAGAAGGGCAATTTCTTCGATCGCTTCTTTTAATCCTGCTTCGTTGCGTGCCATTCCTACTTTATTCCACATGATTAATCCTAAACGTTTGTGGAAATAATCAACCGATTTTGTACCATTGTTGTTCAAGAATTTTTGAATGGATTCTTTCACTTCATTTTCAGCTGCTTCAAACTCAGGTAAATCAGTTGAAATAGAACCCGTGCGAATCTCATTCGCTAAATAGTCTGAAACAGTGTAAGGTACTACGAAATAACCATCCGCCAAACCTTGCATCAAAGCAGAAGCACCCAATCGATTTGCTCCGTGATCAGAGAAATTTGCTTCCCCTGTGACAAAACATCCTTCAATAGTACTTTGTAGGTTATAATCAACCCAAACTCCTCCCATCGTATAGTGAACGGCAGGATAAATTTTCATAGGCGTTTCGTATGGATTGTCATCTGTGATTTTTTGATACATCTGGAATAAATTTCCATACTTCTCTTCAATCCATTTTTTACCTAGTTCGATAATACGCTCTTCAGTAGGATGGTGGTCCCCTTGTGCGTAGGCTGCTTGTTTTCCTTTGCTTTTAATTTCGGAAGCAAAATCTAAATAAACACCTTCATTTGTGTCATTTGCTTCGATACCATATCCAGCATCACAACGTTCTTTCGCTGCACGAGAAGCAACGTCACGAGGAACCAAGTTCCCGAATGCAGGATACCTTCTTTCTAAGTAATAATCTCTATCTTCTTCCGCAATTTGAGTAGGTTTTAATTTACCAGCACGAATCGCTTCAGCATCTTCTTTTTTCTTGGGAACCCAAATACGTCCTGAGTTTCTTAATGACTCAGACATCAATGTTAATTTGGATTGATTTGTTCCATGCACAGGAATACACGTTGGGTGAATCTGAACATAACAAGGGTTTGCGAATAAAGCCCCTCTTTTGTGAACTTTCCAAGCAGCAGACACATTACTTCCCATCGCATTTGTCGAAAGGAAATATACGTTCCCGTATCCACCTGATGCAATAATTACCGCATGTGCAGAATGACGTTCGATTTCACCTGTAACTAAGTTTCTTGCAATAATTCCACGTGCTTTTCCCTCAATTTTCACTAGGTCCATCATTTCATGACGGTGGTACATTTTTACGCGACCTAATCCAATCTGACGAGATAAAGCGGAATATGCGCCTAGCAATAATTGTTGTCCTGTTTGTCCAGCAGCATAAAACGTACGTTGAACTTGCGTTCCACCAAATGAACGGTTATCTAACAATCCGCCATATTCACGAGCGAATGGAACTCCTTGTGCAACACATTGGTCAATAATATTTCCGGATACTTCTGCTAAACGATGCACATTTGCCTCTCTAGCACGGTAATCTCCTCCTTTGATGGTATCGTAAAACAAACGATAAATGGAGTCGCCATCGTTTTGATAATTTTTTGCCGCGTTGATTCCACCTTGTGCAGCAATTGAATGGGCACGACGTGGAGAATCTTGAAAACAGAACGCTTTCACATTATATCCCATCTCTCCGAGAGATGCAGCTGCCGCAGCTCCGGCCAATCCTGTTCCAACGACAATAACGTCAATTTTCGGACGATTGTTTGGAGCGACCAATTTCATGTGATTTTTGTGGTTTGTCCACTTATCAGCAATTGATCCTTCTGGAATTCTTGAGTTTAATTTTGACATAATCCTGTTTTTCCTAATGGTTCATGTAAATAATAACGGGGATAACCGCAAATAAGAATGGAACGACAATACTGAAAGTCATTCCGATTTTCTTGATGATCGGTGTATACAATGGATGATTCAATCCCAAAGACTGGAAAGCAGATGCAAATCCATGCCATAAGTGATAGCCAAGTACGAGCATTGAAATAACATAGAAAATAACAGCGAAAAGTGCGCTTGAATTTTCTTTACTAAAGAATGTCATTACAACGGTGTGTAAGTCTTTATATCCTTCTCCAATTTTAACACCGGAGGTAAGGTCGTAAAATTCATGTTTGTTTTTCAATTCGAAGATTTTCTGTTCTTGACCAGAACTTGGATCTTTTACATTGTATTGTTGGTACGTTCCATTGGTATTTAAATAGTACGTAACCTCAATTGGTTTGGTAATCATTTCACCAGTAGCTGGATTTTGTCCTACAGGATAATCCACCGTTTTCACCAATGAATGCATTGGAATTTCTTTAGTGACTTTTGCTTTCCACCAGAAATTCGCCATGTGTGTCGCCAAGAAAACCAAAATCAAGGTTCCTAAAATGGCCATGTTACGAGAAGCGGTACCTGAATTTGCTTTCGGATTGTTGTAAGCGTAATTCACTGGACGAGCTTTTCTATTTTGAATCGTCAACATTATTCCGTCCACTGCATGAATGATCAGGGCAATATAAGTGGTGTATGACAAAACGTTAATGAATAAATTGTGACCCATAAAATAGGCATACTCATTAAAGGCACGACGGCCTTCCTCTCCCGTTTTCAGGATTAACTGAAGGTTTCCTAATAGGTGACCAATAAGGAATGTGCACAAGAACAATCCGGTCAATGCCATGAAATATTTCTTGGCGATGGATGATTTAAATAATACTGAGTTACTCATAATTGTTAACCTTTAATGTGGTGCAAATTTACTTTTAACTAACAATAAAAATGGAATTTTGTTTCTATTTAGAATGAATTTAGATAAGACAGCTTGGATCCTGTTTCTTGAACGGATAAATTCACTTCGGCACCCATAATAACGGAGCGATTATCTTCGAAATGTCCAATGGGAAATTGATAACAAATGGGGATTTTTGAATAGGAAAAATGTTGACCTACAATTCCTTCAATAGTGAGCCCTGTCGGATTGTCCGTGTCTTCTAAATCAGTCATACCACCAATTATTAATCCCTTGATTTTTCCCAATGCACCTGATTTTCTCAGTGCAAAAAACATGCGATCAAGGTGGTAGAGTTGTTCCGCCAAATCTTCTAGGAATAAAATCGAGTGATCAAATGAATAGGCGTCATCTGTTCCAAGCAAACTATATACAATACTTAAATTCCCTCCAATTAACGTACCTGATGCCTCTCCAATGATATTTTCTGCATGTTTCGGACCATCGATCATTGGAAGATTTCCTTCAAGAATGGACATCATTGTCTCAAGTGCTTCGGGCGTATTTTTCTCAAAATTCAATGGCATCGATCCGTGGATACTTTGTACGCCTAATTTCATTAATCGGTGATGAAATACGGTAATATCACTAAAACCAATTAACCAACGAGGCTCTCTCAACATATTTGCCCAATTAATTTGATCCACTATACGCACACATCCATATCCACCGCGTGCACACAAAATAGCTTTCACTTCCGGATGGTCAATTCCATACTGCATATCTGCGGCACGTTCTTCATCGGTTCCAGAAAAATAGTGGTGGACATCCAAGCAATGTGCACTAAGTAAAACCTTGAATCCTTTTTTTTCTAGAAAAGCCTTGGTGAATGCGATCGATTTCGCATCGCTTGCTTTTGCCGGTGCTGTAATGTATATGAGATCTCCTTTGGATAATTTTGGTGGGACAATCATTTTTGGTCGAAATAAAATGCAGCTGCCATTTTCAGATCAGCTTGTGTGGTGATTTTAATATTTTCTTCATTACTTTCTACAAATACTGGCGAGATTCCAAGACGTTCAACAACGCTTGCATCGTCGGTAAAATATGTTTCAAAAGAAGTGTTATAGGCTTGTTTTAAGGTCTTTGCCTCAAAAACTTGCGGTGTATGAATGAGTTTGTATAAATTTCGATCAACAAGTTTCGAATCGGTTCCACTAATCATTCTCAAAGAATCTTTCACACTTAGAACAGGGACAACGCTTTTAGCCGTTTGAATGGATTCAATACACAAGCGAATGGTCTCATGGCTAACCAGTGGACGAACCCCGTCGTGAACAGCGATGAATTCTCCAGTACAAAATGGCAAGGCTTGTTGAATAGAGTGAAATCGTTCGATTCCCCCAGAAACAATTTGATGCGGAATTTGGCAATCCAATTGTTGCAATTGGGTTTCCCAATATGAACACCATTCTTCCGGAAGCGTAATAATTAATTGAAGCGAAGGATCAAAAGAGTGAAATTTTTCTAAGGTATGCAGTAGAATGGGTTTCCCATGAATCAGTAGAAACTGTTTTGGTAATTCCGTCCCCATTCGCTTACCGATCCCACCTGCAGTAATGATCACCGTTCCTTTCATAGTTCTTCAAAAATACACAATGCCAAGGAATTAATAAGAAAGTATTTTTAATCTCTGAGGAATGAGTGTGATTTCAAAGGATTTCCCTAGGATGTATTCCCCATCCGTTTCAGCATGAAGGATTCCTGATTCTGCACTCAGCTGTAAAAAAGAACTCTCGAAATAGTGTGCTTCTGCATGAGTAATTCGTTTGCCTCTTTTGACTTTTAGAACGTTTCGAACATAATCCAACAGGGAGACTTTTGCAAGGATCGTCATATTTAAAACACCATCATTTAATTGCGCACCGGGATGAATGTGTAATCCATTTCCAAAAATTGAACCGTTACATGCCGCTGCCAATAAAAGCTGACCTGAATAATTAAAATCCTGGGCAACTATCCGCACGATAGGACGCTTAAATCCAACGAAGGTTTTCAATATAGCAAGTCCGTAAGAAAAACTTGGCCCAAATTTTTGACGAAATTTATTCAATGAAAGTACCACAGCCCCGCCAAAACCAATATCGGCAACATTGAGAAAAAAGCGTGTTTCTTTTTCAGTAACTAATTTTCCGATGTCCACGTGAATCACATTGGGTTTTTCCAACGCTTGAAAAAATAAAGGGTAATGGAATGTTTGAAAAAAAGTACTTTGATACAAATCATTTCCTGTCCCGTATGGAATCAGAGCCAAAATCGGAAAAGTGTCTAGGTCTAACTGCATGAGTCCATTCACAATTTCATTGATTGTCCCATCACCACCAATGGCAACAATCATCTGAAAATTGGCTGCATTTACTTTGGTCAATTCGATAAGTTCTTTTTCTTTTTGAGAGGAAATAAATTGAAAATCGTCTCCAAGTTTGTTGGAACAGTTATCCAAAAATTCGCGCAAAGCTGGTCGAATCTTTTTGCTCCCATTCATTAAAAAAAGTGTCTTTGACATGTTCAAAGTTAATGGATAATCGACATGAAAATCAAGTAGACAATTTTAAAATTAACGAATTAACATCGACAAAAAGTGAGTAATTTACTACCTTTGCCGGATGATTATTGGAGCAGACTACGATAAAATGATTTGGAAATGGGGAGATTTGGTCATCATGGAGCCAAATACCTTCTTAACGGATTGTATCATGTCAGCTGTTTGTTTCTACATCACAATCAAACTTTGGAATGAACATAGTCGGAATCCGTTTATCAACTGGTTTATGGCTTTCTTTTTCATGTTAGGGGTGAGTACTTTTGTTGGCGGACTTGGACATGCATTTTATTTTTATTGGGGAACGATTGGAAAAATGCCCGGATGGCTCACTGGCTTGTTAGCGGTGTATTTCATTGAAAGAGCCATGATTTCGTTTGTGTACAATCGCTTTCTTCAAAAAATGTATCAATGGATTTCCAACATCAAGGTTGTGCTTGTTTTTTCTATCTTCATCTGGCTTTGTCTAAATCGACCTGTCATGGAAAAACCAGACATTGGTTTTCTGCCAATCGCCATTAATACAATTTTAGGAACGATTTTGAGTGCTGGAATTTTAGGTGTGGTTTTTTATAGAAAACATCAAGCACCATTTCATTACTTTGCTTACGGAGTAATTGCAATGCTTCCAGCTGCATTTGTGTTTCTGTTAAAAATCAATTTACATCCGTGGATGGATAAAAATGATGTTACGCATATTTTATTATCCATTGGAAATGTATTTTTCTACATTGGAATAATCAAAGTAGCCCCCCAATTGGAAACAAAATTTAATACTGGATTCTAAGCTTAGAATACTTGGAAATGGTTTCCCCTTGGATCGTTTTACCGGTCAAATAATAAAGATAATTGCCACTTGAGCAGAGGGACCCGTCAACTGATTTACCATTCCAACTTTCTTTAGGATCATTGGATTTAAAAACGATTTGATTGTTCAGATCAAGAATAACCAAACTAAAGTCAATAAATTCATAGTTATTCAAATCGATGCTGAATTCATCGTTTTTACCGTCGCCATTTGGTGTAAAAATATTGGGTAGGATAATGGCCTCTACTTGAACCGTTGAATTTGGCACTATTTCAACTGTCGAAGGTTCAGCTGTTCTGTTTTGTTCTGGAATGACCGCATGCTGTTGACTAGACACAATCGCTTGCATTGGAAGTGTTGGAATCACTTCAGGATCTTTGTTCGTTAAAGAAATGAAAGGACTGCATGAGGCACTACCACTGCCACCGTGTAGGGTTCCTGGGCCAAATGCTGGGCCATTGTCTTCTTTAGGGATTTCTGGAATCAAAAATACGCACCCATAACTTTCACCAGGTTTTGATGTTGATTTTATCGCTGCTTTTTCATCAGTGGACTTGGTTTGAGTCGCTGTTTTTTTGATTTCTTTTGATCTCACCGTTTTTGTGGATGATGTTTTTTGTTGTGTCAACATCCAAACACCTCCAATTACCGCAGCGGCGCTTAATCCACCGATGATCGATTTTGTTAGAAGAGATAAACCACTGCTAACGACCGTTGTTCCTGTTGTAATGGAAGTAGAAACGGAAGCCCATAATTCTGGACTCACTGGCGACTGGTGTTGTGCCAATTTCTCTTGAAATAATTCTTTTATGAAATCTTTTTCTTCCATTTTATCTTTTTTCAATACGGTCTTTCAAGTATGCCCTTGCTCTCAAATACTGCGATTTTGAAGTACTTTCGGTAATTCCTAATGATGTAGCAATTTCTTGGTGAGAATAACCTTCGATAGCGAACATGTTAAATACAATTCGGTATCCATCTGGCATCGCTTGAACCAATTTCATCAAGTCATCAGCCATGAGTTTTTCCGCGATAAATTCGTGTTGTTCGATTCTGTATGAAACCTCTTCCACCTGAAGTTCTCCAAGTGTTTTTTGGTCTTTTCTCAACTGATCCAAGCACGTATTCACTACAATGCGTCGAATCCATCCTTCAAAAACACCTTCAAATTTATATTCGGGAAGTTTCGAATAAACTTTCACTAACGCATCTTGTAAAACATCTTCTGAACGCATTTTGTCTTTCATATACCGAAGGCATACGGAAAACATTTTTGGGGCAAACATGTCAAACAACGCTTTTTGAGCCTTTGGATTCCCTTTAATACACTGTTTTATTAATGCAATTTCCTCCATGCTCGATTGTTTGACTGCGCTTCCATTAAAAAAGTTGCATTGCGCGGTAAAATTCTTACGAATTAACGTATTTTAGTCTGCTTAAACAAATGAATATGAAATCCTTTTTATCCGTCATTTTTTTCTTCTTGTCAATTTACGGTTCAGCCAATACACATATGAAATCTGGAATGTGGCAAGGTGAATTAGCCATGAATGACCGTTTGTTCATTCCATTTCAATTGAAAGTAGAACAAAATGGAAAAAAAATCAGTGTGGTCAATGATACAGAAATCATTGAGATGGTGAAACATGGTAAGAGGGATAGTATTTATTTACATTTTCCGATTCAAGATGCTGAAGTCATTTTCAAACTTGATGCGAACGAAGAGTCAGCTCGTGGATATTGGATCAATCACAACAAAAAAATCCAACAAAAAATACCCTTAACCCTTCGCCTGAATGAGATTCGTTTTCCGCAGTTGACCCCAACAAAGCCAATTGAAAGCATGTTTGATGGAACGTGGGAAGTCACTTTTCAGCCTGGAACAAAAGACGAGGAAAAAGCGATCGGCATTTTTAAAGCTGGAAAGAATACGGAAATAGCAGGCACATTTTTAACGGAAACTGGAGATTATCGATTTTTAGCTGGAAATAGATCTGGACGAAATTTCTCGATGTCCACTTTCAATGGTTCATGGGCCATGCTCTTTGAAGCTGAATTACAATCGGATACATTGAAAGGAACTTTTTATAGTGGTGTTTCATATGCAACTAAATGGATCGCTGTCCGAAACCCTTCAGCACATTTGCGAAATGAAGCATCTTTAACGTATGTCGTGAATGACAAACAGGTATTAACAAATGAAATGACCCAATTGAATGGTTCCGCTTTTTCTTTGAAACCTTACCAAGGTAAAGTCGTGGTTTTACAAATCATGGGTACGTGGTGTCCGAATTGTTTAGATGAGGTAAAATTCATGAATGAATTGTATAATCAGTATCAAAAACATGGATTGGAAATCATTGCTTTGGCGTATGAAGTTGGGCCCGGAGATAAACAAACACGCCAAAAATTAAAAGCCTTCAAAAAGAAAATTGGAATGGATTATCCTTTGGTGTATGCTGGAAAGTCCAACAAAGAGGTTGCAAGTGCTCAATTTCCGATGCTGAATGGAATCATGAGTTTTCCGACGACAGTGGTTATTGGGATGGATGGAAAAGTGTTACATGTACATACTGGATATAGTGGTCCGGCAACAGGAAATGCACATAAGGAACTTACGGATAAAATAATGTTGGAAATCGAATTAGCTTTAGGGATTTTGAAATAACACGTATTAAACAAAAAAGGGCTGTAAAACAGCCCTTTTTTATCTCTTTTTGTTCGAATTAATCTCTGATCAAGAATTGATATTTATCGATGTTTTTCAATGCGATACTAGTTCCTCTAGCTACAGCGCGAAGTGGATCCTCTGCAATGTGAACAGGAAGTTTGGTTTTCGCAGAAATACGTTTATCTAATCCTCTTAACATGGAACCTCCACCGGCTAAATAGATACCGGTTTTGTAAATATCAGCGGAAAGTTCAGGAGGAGTTAACTCAAGCGCACTTAATATCGCTTCTTCAATTTTGGAAATCGTTTTATCTAAAGCGTGAGCAACCTCAACATAAGAAACCATAATTTCTTTTGGAATACCTGTCATCAAATCGCGTCCACGAACGGCAAAGTCGGTCGGTGGATTATCCAATTCAGGTAAGGCAGCACCCACTTCAATTTTGATTTGTTCAGCCGTACGTTCACCTACAAGGATATTATGTTGGCGACGCATGTATTCTTCAATATCACTTGTAAAATCATCACCAGCAATACGAATCGACTTATCACAAACGATACCTCCAAGTGCGATAACGGCAATTTCGGAAGTACCACCACCGATGTCAATAATCATATTCCCCATCGGCTCTTCTACATCGATACCAATACCAATTGCTGCGGCCATCGGCTCGTGAATCAGATAAACTTCTTTTGCTCCCGCATGTTCAGCAGAATCTCGAACGGCGCGTTTTTCTACTTCGGTAATACCTGAAGGTATACAAATCACCATTCGTAGGGTTGGATTGAAAAGACTTTTACCTGGATTGATCATTTTAATCATTCCACGAATCATTTGTTCCGCGCTTTGAAAATCCGCAATCACCCCATCCTTTAATGGTCGAACGGTTTCAATTAACTTGTGGGTTTTTCCATGCATTTGTTGCGCCTTTCGTCCAATGGCAACTACCTTGCCGGTTTGAATGTCTTTCGCTACAATGGACGGCTCATCAACTACAACTTTATCATTCCAAATGATGAGTGTATTTGCTGTCCCTAAGTCGATCGCAATTTCTTGCGTTAAAAAACTAAAAAATGCCATGTTGAATCCAACTAGTGATTAAGTTGTTCCTTTTTCGAGAGAATCGGGGAAAAGGTTACAATTTAATGTAAATATATGTAAAGTTAATGTTTAAAGTGTCGAATACCTGTAAACACCATGCGCATTCCATGTTGATTACAGTAATCAATGGAAAGATCATCTTTCACGGAACCACCTGGTTGAATTACAGCGTCAATTCCTTCTAAATGTGCTATTTCCACACAATCTGGGAAAGGGAAAAATGCGTCACTCGCCATCACGGCTCCTTTCAAATCGAAACCAAATGTTTTTGCTTTGTGAATGGCTTGATTTAATGCATCAACACGTGATGTTTGACCCGTTCCACTTGCTAATAATTGACCATCTTTCGCTAAAATAATCGTATTCGATTTCGTATGTTTAACAAGTTTGTTTGCAAATAATAAATCGGCAATTTCTTGTTCAGTTGGCGCATTGTTTGTGCGAACGACTAAATCTTCTTTTGTTTCTGATTTTGCGTCTTTGTCCTGTACAAGAATTCCGTTTAAAATTGAACGCACTTGTTGTTGAGGTAAGTCAACTTCTTTTTGAACGAGAATAATGCGATTTTTTTTACTTTTTAATAGTTCCAACGCCTCATCAGCATAGCTTGGTGCGATCAACACTTCACAGAATAAATCGTTGATTAATTTGGCTGTTTCCAAATCAATGCGCTCATTCGAAATCAAAATTCCACCAAAAGCACTAACGGGATCAGCTGCTAGAGCCACTTCGTACGCTTCTTTTAATGTAGGACGCGTTGCAAGTCCGCAGGCATTGTTATGTTTCAATATACCAAACGTTGGACCATCATTTTTAAACTCATCTAGGAGATTAACGGCCGCATCAACATCTAATAAATTGTTGTAGGAAAGTTCTTTTCCGTGAAGTTTATCAAATAACGCACTTAAATCACCAAAGAATTGTCCTTTCTGATGTGGGTTTTCACCATAACGAAGGGATTCATTTTTCTCTACACTTATTTTTAAATACGCACTTTGATTTTGCACAAAGTACTGGTGAATCATGGTGTCGTAATGCGAAGACACATGAAATGCTTCTCCGGCAAACTGTTGTCTTTGAGCTAAAGTGCTTGCTCCATTTTGTTGACGAATGATGTCTAAAAATGACGCATATTGTTTCACGGATGGAATAATCACAACATCTTGGAAATTTTTCGCTGCTGCGCGGATCAAAGAGATCCCACCAATGTCAATTTTTTCAATAATATCTTCATGATTTGCTCCGGAGGCTAGTGTTTCTTCAAATGGATATAAATCAACAATCACCAAGTCGATGGAAGGAATACCATGTTTTGCAATCGCATCTTGATCTTCTTGTAATCCACGGCGATTTAAAATACCACCAAATACAGTTGGATGCAAGGTTTTAACACGTCCACCTAATATTTCAGGAAATCCTGTTAAGTCTTCTACTGCGATCACTGGAATTCCTAAGTTCTGAATAAAAGCTAAGGTTCCACCTGTTGAGTAGATGCTTACGTTGTTTTTGTGAAGTTCACGTACTATTTCGTCTAGACCGTCTTTATAATAGACTGAAATTAAGGCGCTTTGAATGTTTTTTAAATCTGTCATGTGGTGTAAGAAAGCGCAAAATTAGTGTTATTTTTTTGATTTGTGTTCGAAATTTCGGCTTCATTTCAGAAAGTTTCAAGCACAAAAAACCCCGTTTCAAACGGGGTTCATTTACCACAAAGACGATTGTCTTAGTTTTATTGCTTTTTAGAAATGATCTTCTACTATTTGTTGCTTCTACCCAGAACACATTTAGCGAGCTGAACTCGTGAATTTTCGTTCTGTCTATCAGCAACTATCGTCGCTTCTACCCAGAACACATTTCACAACTATCTGGATTGTCAAGAGAGCACGCAATGGCAGCCGCTTGTTCCTCTAAGGATTTTGCAGTGGGTTCTTCAATCACTGTTTTTTCAACGGTAAATTTAATAGCGTCGGTTGCTGCTTTGGTACGTAAGTAATACATTCCCGTTTTCAATCCTTTTTCCCAACCATAGAAGTGCATAGAAGTTAATTTACCAAAGTTGGCATTTTCCATGAAAATATTCAATGATTGACTTTGACAGATGTAAGCTCCACGATCTGCTGCTTGATCAATAATGGCTTTTTGCGAAATCTCCCAAGCTGTTTTGTAAAGATCTTTTAATCGTTGAGGTACCTCATTGATGTTCTGAATAGATCCATTTGCTGTCATGATTTTTTGACGCATGTCTTTATTCCATAATCCTTCCCGAACGAGGTCTTTCAAAAGGTGTTTATTCACGATAATAAATTCACCTGAAAGTACACGACGTGTGTAGATATTCGATGTGTATGGCTCAAAACATTCGTTGTTTCCAAGGATTTGAGCTGTAGAGGCAGTTGGCATTGGTGCAAGTAATAATGAATTACGAACGCCATGTTTTTTCACTTCTTCTTTCAAGATATCCCATTCCCAACGATTTGTAGGTGTTACTCCCCACATATCGAATTGGAAAATACCTTTTGAAACAGGAGAACCTTTGATTGTTTCATATGGACCTTCTACTTTCGCTAAGTCTTTTGACGCTGTCATAGAGGCAAAATAGATGGTTTCAAAAACTTCACGGTTTAAGGCACGAGCTTCTTCAGATTCGAAAGGCAAACCAAGTAGAATGAATGCATCAGCTAAACCTTGTACACCTAGCCCGATTGGACGGTGACGTAAATTTGAATTTTTTGCTGCTTCGACAGGGTAGAAGTTTTCATCGATGATGCGATTTAAATTCAAGGTAGCTTGGTACGTTACTTCGAATAATTTATCGTGATCGAATGTTCCTTCTTCTGTTACATATTTTGGAAGTGCAATAGAAGCAAGATTACAAACAGCTACTTCATCAGGCGCAGTATATTCGATGATTTCTGTACAAAGGTTCGATGATTTAATCGTTCCTAAATTTTGTTGATTCGATTTCGCATTCGCGGCATCTTTATACAACATGTATGGTGTCCCTGTTTCAATTTGGGATTCAAGGATTTTAAACCAAAGATCTTGTGCTTTGATTGTTTTACGTCCTTTTCCTTCTTTTTCGTATTTCGTATACAACGCTTCAAATTCGGCACTGTGTGTATCAGATAATCCTGGACATTCGTGCGGACACATCAAGGTCCAATCACCATTTTCTTTAACGCGTTGCATGAATAAATCTGGAATCCATAATGCAAAGAAAAGGTCACGTGCACGTTGTTCTTCTTTACCGTGATTCTTTTTCAAGTCTAAGAAGTCGAAAACATCAGCATGCCATGGTTCGATATACATGGCGAAAGATCCTTTTCTTTTTCCACCACCTTGATCTACGTAACGAGCGGTGTCGTTAAATACACGAAGCATTGGAACAATTCCGTTGGATGTACCATTTGTACCTTTAATGTATGAGCCTGTTGCACGAATATCGTGAATAGCTAATCCAATTCCACCAGCAGACTGAGAAATTTGCGCACAAGATTTAAGTGTGTCGTAAATACCTTCGATGCTATCTTCTTTCATTGTTAACAAGAAACAAGAGGACATTTGTGGTTTTGGTGTACCTGCGTTGAAAAGTGTTGGTGTCGCATGTGTGAACCAACCTTCTGACATCAAATTATATGTTTTGATCGCTGAAGCAATGTCGTGCTTGTGAATACCAACCGCAACACGCATCAACATTTGTTGTGGACGCTCAGCGATTTTACCGTTCAGACGCATTAAATAAGAACGAGTCAAAGTTTTGAAGCCAAAATAATCGTAGCGGAAGTCACGATCATAAATGATGCTTGAGTCCAAAGCCTCTTTATTTTCTTGAATGATCGCATATACGTCATCAGCTACCAAAGAAGCATTTTGATTTGTTTTAGGATCGATGTACAAATGTAAGTCTTCGATTACTTCCGAAAACGTTTTTTTCGTTTCTTTATGCAAGTTCGAAACAGCGATACGAGATGCTAATAAAGCATAGTCTGGGTGGTCGATCGTTTTAGCCGCTGCTACTTCTGCAGCAAGGTTATCTAAGTCTGATGTAGATACACCGTCGTAAATCCCTTCGATCACTTTCATGGCAACTGCCTCTGGTGATACCAATGGATCTAATCCGTAACACATTTTAACAATACGTGCTGTGATTTTATCAAATTTCACAGCTTCTTTTCTTCCGTCTCTTTTTACTACGTACATCGTAATTCCGTAATTATTTTAATTAAAATTCTTCGTCCAAACTGAATGTTTGGTTTTCTTTTCCTGCTAATACTCCTGCTTTTTGGTATTCACCAACGCGTTTTTCAAAGAAATTCGTTTTCCCTTGAATGGAAATCATTTCCATAAAGTCAAATGGATTAGAAGTGTTGTACACACGTTCATTTCCAAGTTCAACCAATAATCGATCTGCAACGAATTCGATATATTGTTGCATTAATTCACTGTTCATTCCAATTAGTTTGACTGGAATCGCATCAGTTACAAATTCTTTTTCGATTTCTACAGCGTCCATGATGATTTCACGAACTTGATCCTTGGACAATTTATTCACCAGGTGGTTGTTGTACAACAAACAAGCAAAATCGCAGTGTAATCCTTCGTCACGAGAAATCAACTCATTGGAGAATGACAATCCCGGCATCAGCCCGCGTTTTTTCAACCAGAAAATGGAACAAAAAGAACCAGAGAAAAAGATTCCTTCAACTGCAGCGAATGCCACTAATCGTTCTGCAAAAGATCCTTTATCAATCCAACGCAAAGCCCAGTCCGCTTTTCTCTTTACGCAATCCAAAGTATCAATGGCATTGAATAAATGATTTTTTTCGGCTGAATCTTTGATGTAGGTGTCAATCAGTAATGAGTACGTTTCGGAGTGAATGTTTTCCATGGCAACTTGATTACCGTAGAAGAATTTCGCTTCTGTGTACTGAACTTCGGATAGAAAGTTCTCTGCAAGATTTTCATTCACGATCCCATCAGATGCCGCAAAAAAGGCAAGGACATGTTTGATAAAATGACGCTCATCATCGTTCAATTTATTTTCCCAATCAATTTGATCAGGAGACAAATCAATTTCCTCAGCCGTCCAGAAACTCGCCTCTGCTTTTTTGTAAAAACTCCAAATATCATCATGCTGAATTGGGAATAATACAAAACGGCTTTTGTTCTCTTCAAGAATAGGTTCGCGTAAAGATGTTGTCATAAGCAGTTTAAATTTTTCTCTTGATTTAGTTTGAAAATGGCCCTTTGATGGTAAATATCCAGTTAGCACTTCTTCTGTAAAATCTCGTATGCTCTTATTTTTCTACTTAAAACCACGATATAATCGATTGGTTCAGTCAAAAAATTCGAGACTACAAAAATTGTCAAAAAACATTCTTAAATCAACTAAAGAAATTAACATTTGTGCGATGTTATTAACACCGAAAATCGCAATCCTTTCACCAACAAACCATTCAGCAATTTTCAACACAAAACGGAAAGATATTCACATCGATTTTGAACAGTCTTTGATAACTATTCATTCAAAATGAAGTGATAAATTCAAATAATTTCCTTATGTGATTAAGTCCAATAAAATTAGGGCTGAAAAATATTTTTTCCAAAAAACAATCAATGAGTTTTTGAACACGTTAATGTTGAAACCGGATGATACATATGAGCCTCCCATTCAATAAGCCTTCTCAAAAAATGTTGACATCCTTTTTGGAGGGATTTCAGCATTTAATTTTTCCCAATTTGTGTCTTCAGTGCGAACATGAACTCACTCGATTTGAGCAATACGTTTGTACCATTTGTTGGAGTAAATTACAACGGACATATTTTGAACGGTATGAAGATCCAAGCGGCATGGACAAGCTTTTTTGGGGAAGAATTACATTAAGCAACACTTTTTCCATGTATTATTTTGAGAAAGAAAAACCGATTCAAGATATTTTACATGCGTTAAAATACCAGCACAAAGCGCCAATGGGAGTTTATTTTGGAGAAATTATGGGAAAAGCAATTTGTTCAAGTCGAAAATACGATCAAATTGAAGCCTTACTTCCCGTGCCCATTCATCCTCAAAAGGAATTTTTTCGTGGCTATAATCAAAGTGAATTATTGGCTGAGGGCATTTCAACCAAATTGAAAATACCTGTTCTACAAGGAATTGTACAAAAAAATGAAAATAATGGGAGTCAAACACGAAAAAATAGATTTCTACGCTGGGACAATGCTCGAGATCAATTTAGTTTGGGCAAGGGGCATCTTCCATTCAAGCATATTGCGATTGTAGATGATGTAGTTACCACAGGTTCTACTTTGGAATCCCTCGCTCAATTATTGAGAAAGCAATACCCCGAACTTCAAATAAGTTTGCTTAGCTTCGCTATCGCTAAATAAACATGGATTCTCAACATATTTTAATTATAGGTGCTGGACTTGCAGGAACAAGTTTGGCGCACGTTCTTCTAGAAAAAGGACATCAGGTAAAACTCGTAGATCGAGGGGTCAATCATTCAACAGCCATTGCCGCTGGAATGGTCAATCCAATGGTATTTAGAAGAATGAATAAGTCTTGGCGCTTGGATGAATTTATGGTGGATGCAAAAGACTACTATCGAAAGTTGGAAAAAAAATTCGACGTTCACTTGTTTCACCCAATTGTTATTCGTCGGATGCTTTCATCTGAACAAGAACGTAATTATTGGTTAGAACGATCCAAATTGCCAGAATACCAAGCGTATTTAACGGAAATAACTACTGAAGATGAATCGTATTCAAAAGCAGAAAATCACTTTGGAAGCGGTCGACTTAAAGCGTCTTTTTGGGTGGATGCCAAAACGTATTATAACGAAAACTTCGCCTATTTTGAACGATTAGGTGTCTTACTAAAACAAGACTTCGATTTCTCCTCCTTTGATGAGGCTACTTTAACATATCAAGGTGAAAAGTTCGATAAAGTTGTGTTTGCCGTTGGATACCAACAATTAAATACGCCGTACTTCCAAGATGTACCTGTGCAGCAAACAAAAGGACAAACATTGCGAATTCGATCGAATCAACTACCTGAAAATGAATCCTTAAATCGAAAATGCTTTGTGCTACCTCTTGGCGATCAGTTGTTTCGAATTGGTGCTACGTATGAGTGGGACAATCCAGATTTAACCCCAACTGAAGATGCCAAACAAGAATTGCTGAATCATTTAAGTGTCTTGGGTTCGTATTCTTATGAAATCATTGATCAACAAGTGGGTGTTCGTCCAACGGTGCTAGATCGACGACCAATTCTTGGCGAACATCACACGATAAAGAACATGTTTCTTTTTAATGGACTTGGAACAAAGGGCTATTTAATGGCTCCTACCTTAGCAAAGGAATTATACGCACACATGTTTCTTGGTCTGCCTTTAAATAATGAGATTTCCATTGATCGATTTTATAAAAAACAATCTAATTCAATAAAAAATAGTAGTTTAGGTCAAAATTAAATACCTAATCTTAATAGTTAATGTCATGGAAAACAATCAAATAATCGTATCAGAGCAAAGTAAAGAATTTTTGTTAGAAACAGCTAAATGGGCAAGATTCTTGTCAATCGTTTCCTTTGTAGCACTGGGTATAATGGCACTTGTTGGTGTTTCCGTTTCTTTTTCCGCTTTTCTTTTTTCAAATGAAACCAATCCTTCTAATGCGGCTTTCGCTCCCGCTTTAGGTATTCTCTATATCGCTTTAGGTGCTGTGTATTTTTTTCCAACAATCTATCTTTTTCGATTTTCAAGTCAACTGAAATCTGCCATTCTGGAAGTCGATTCGGAGACACTTGAATCAGGATTCGAAAATTTGAAATCACTTTTCCGTTTTACAGGAATTTTAACAATCGTTACTTTGTCTTTTTATGCATTGTCCATCTTGCTTGTTATCGTTTCGGTTCTCTTAAAATAAACAAAGGTGTACATATCGGCTTGGTTTCGTCTTTCATTCAGTGAGAAAGTCGTATTTTTGTTTCCGCTATGAATCACATTCGAAATTTTTGCATTATTGCCCATATCGATCTCGGTAAAAGTACACTCGCGGATCGCTTACTTCAAACCACTGGAACCATATCAGACAGAGACATGCAAGCGCAAGCTTTAGATGACATGGATCTTGAACGTGAACGCGGCATTACGATTAAAAGTCATGCCATTCAGATGAATTATAAGTTTGAAGGCCAAGACTATGTTTTGAATTTAATTGACACGCCCGGACACGTCGATTTTTCATATGAAGTATCGCGTTCCATTGCTGCTTGTGAAGGAGCCTTATTGATTGTTGACGCTTCGCAAGGAATTGAAGCACAAACGATTTCGAATTTATATTTAGCATTGGAACACGATTTAGAAATCATTCCCATCTTAAATAAAATGGACTTACCCGGAGCGATGCCTGAGGAAGTTTCCGATCAGATTGTTGAATTAATCGGGTGCGATTATGAAGACATCATTCCAGCTTCTGGAAAAACGGGATTGGGAGTGGATCAAATTTTAGCTGCTGTGGTGAACCGCATTCCGGCTCCTAAAGGAGATGAAAATGCACCATTACAAGCTATGATTTTTGATTCTGTATTTAATCCATTTCGTGGAATCATTGCCTATTACCGTGTGAAAAACGGGATCATGAAAAAAGGACAAAAAGTAAGATTTTTGAATACTGGACGTGATTATAACGCCGATGAAATCGGAATCCTCAAGATGGACCTTTCTCCTAAAAACGAGGTTCGTGCCGGAGATGTTGGCTATATCATCTCGGGAATTAAGCAGGCAAACGAAGTAAAAGTAGGAGATACGATTACAGCTTCCGAAAATCCATGTGAAACAGCAATCAAAGGATTTGAAGATGTAAAACCAATGGTATTTGCTGGAATATATCCTGTTGATACCGAGGATTATGAAGAATTGCGCTACTCAATGGAGAAATTGCAATTAAACGACTCTTCCCTCGTATTTGAACCAGAATCATCCGCTGCACTTGGATTTGGTTTTCGTTGTGGATTCTTAGGAATGTTGCACATGGAGATCATCCAAGAACGTTTGGAAAGAGAGTTTAACATGACTGTTATTACGACTGTTCCCAACGTGTCTTACAAAGCATACATGAAAAAAGATCCGGACGAAGTATTTATTGTCAATAATCCTTCCGAATTACCTGATCCTTCAGGTATGGACCGAATCGAAGAACCATATATTAAAGCGCAAGTGATTACCAAAACAGAATATGTTGGTGCCATTATGACTTTATGTATTGAAAAACGCGGTGAATTGCAAAATCAGGTGTATCTCACACAAGATCGCGTGGAGATTACATTCGAAATGCCATTGGCGGAAATCGTCTTTGACTTTTATGATCGATTGAAATCCGTTTCGAGAGGATATGCCTCGTTCGACTATCATCCAATTGGATATAAAGAATCTGATTTAATTAAAATGGATTTACTCTTAAATGGTGAACAAGTTGATGCGCTTTCTGCATTGGTTCACCGTAGTAATGCCTTTGATTTAGGAAAACGTATTTGTGTGAAGTTACGAGAACTCATTCCTCGTCAACAATTTGAGATTCCGATTCAAGCAGCAATTGGCGCGAAGGTCATTGCTCGTGAAACGATTAAAGCATTGAGAAAAGATGTAACGGCAAAATGTTACGGTGGAGACATCTCCCGTAAGCGTAAATTATTGGAAAAACAAAAAGCAGGTAAAAAACGCATGCGTCAAGTTGGACGAGTAGAAGTACCACAAGAAGCATTTTTAGCTGTATTGAAATTAAACGACTAAACCCTCATATCATGAATTCAATTTTAACTCACGCTCACTCCGGACTACGTTGGGTAGCCATTATTTTATTGCTTTTAGCGATTGTTCAAGCGTTTACTTCGAAAACATTCGAAAAGAAACATAAGCTCATCAGCCTTTTTGCGATGGTGACTTTGCACATTCAATTAGTGATAGGATTGATTCAATATTTCTTTACTTCATCTAAAACCAATTTTGCTTCTGGATGGATGAAAATTGAGCAATTCCGTTTTTTCGGCATGGAACATTTAGTTGGGATGCTTGCGGCCATTGTACTTATCACAATGGGGTATAGTAAATCAAAAAAGATGGAAACGGCAGAAGATAAATTCAAAAAAATTAAAGTGTTTTACCTCATCGGTTTCCTTTTAATTTTAGCTTCCATTCCTTGGCCTTTTAGAACAGCATTGGGAGGATCATGGTTCTAACACGTATGTTTTTTGTTCTGATTATCATTGGATTCACTTCTTGTGGTTCGAATCAATCAGGAAAAAAAGAAGAAGTTCTACCTCAGGAATCACCTGCTGAAAAAGGTGCTTCACTATATACGCTGAATTGTGCGAATTGTCATGGTGATGATGGTAAACTCGGTGCCTCAGGTGCGAAAGATTTATCTACCTCTCATTTGACTGATGCGCAGATTAAAAACATATTGCAAAAAGGAAAAAATGCGATGCCTCCGATGTCAACTATTTTAGAAACAGCGGAGAACATGGAATTTGTCATCCAACATATTAAAACATTGAGAAAATAATGCAAGAAGGACACGTTACTGTTGATGCCGTTGAGGAATCTTGCGTATTGGTTGGGGTAATTACGTCGGAAATTAATGAAGAGATTGCCAATGAGCACTTGGATGAATTGGAGTTTCTAGCAGAAACGGCAGGAGCAATTACCCACACAAAATTCCTTCAAAAGTTACCATATCCCAATCCACGAACCTATGTTGGAACGGGAAAATTGGAGGAAATCAAACAATTCATGAAGGCGATGGATATTGAAATGGTCATTTTCGATGATGAGCTTTCTCCATCCCAATTACGCAATATTGAGCGAGAATTGGACTGCAAAGTTTTGGATCGTACCATTTTAATCCTTGATATTTTTGCTAGTCGTGCACGTACATTCCACGCAAAAACACAGGTGGAACTTGCGCAGCTACAATACATGTTGCCACGTTTAACACGCATGTGGACCCACTTGGAACGTCAAAAAGGGGGAATTGGATTGCGTGGACCTGGGGAATCACAAATTGAAACGGACCGTCGAATTATTCAAATGCGCATTGCATTAATGAAGGAACGATTGAAGGAAATCGATAAACAGATGACCGTTCAACGAAGTAATCGTGGACAATTGGTTCGTGTAGCTTTGGTTGGCTATACCAATGTTGGGAAGAGTACCATGATGAACCTATTGTCTAAATCGGATGTTTTTGCAGAAAACAAGTTGTTTGCAACCTTAGACACAACTGTTCGAAAGGTGGTAATAGACAATATGCCCATGTTATTAACGGATACAGTTGGATTTATTCGTAAACTACCTCAACAGTTGATGGAATCGTTTAAGTCAACGTTGGATGAGGTGCGCGAAGCAGATTTATTAGTGCATGTGTTGGATATTTCTCACCCAAATTTTGAAGATCATTTTAATGTGGTGAATGAAACGCTCAATGAAATTGATAAAACTGAAAAACCTACAATTGTTGTCTTTAATAAGATTGATGCGTATCAACCGCCGTTGAATGAAATGAATGAAGAAGAGGAGGATGTCACGTCCTTGGAATCATTGAAAAAGTCATGGATGGCGAAAATGAACAAAACAAAATGTGTATTTATTTCTGCTCAAAATAAAGAAAATGTAGATGAACTCAAACAAGTGCTCTACGAGGAAGTAAAGGCCATTTTCCGTGTCCGTTATCCTTACAATAATTTCTTGTATTAATCCAAGACCAATTCAAGATCAATCTGACGTTTTTTCGGATTTACTTTCGCAATTTTCACTTTCACTTTATCGCCAAAATTGTACGCTTTTTTAAAACGGACTCCCGTGATTTTAAAATTTTCTTGGTCGAAATAATAACGATCCCCTGGAATTTCAGTCATTGGAACCATTCCTTCGCAGTGGTTTTCATCCATTCTTACAAACATACCATGTTCAGCAATTCCGGATATGGTGCCATCGAACACTTCCCCAAGGTGATCCATCACAAAAAGGGTTTGAAAATACTTGGTGGATTCTCGTTCAGCCTCTGCAGCTTTGCGTTCATTTTTGGAAATACGCGTGCAAATAGCTTTCAACTCGCCCCCATATCGGTGTTGTTTGTGGGTGAGTTCTTCTTGTAAAATACGGTGGACCACCAAATCCGCGTAACGTCGAATGGGAGAGGTGAAATGACTGTAGTATTTGAATGCTAAGCCATAGTGTCCAATGTTTTCCGTTTCATAAGACGCCTTGGCCATGGAGCGGATTGCCATAGATTGTACCAAGGAAAATTCATTTTCTTCCCGAATCTCCTCAAACAAGGCATTTAATTTTTTCGCAATAGTAGCAGTGTCATGAAGATCGATTTTATGTCCGAATTTTTCAATAAACACGGCAAATACATCCATTTTTCCTGGATCTGGGGAGTCGTGTACCCGATAAATCATTGGAATAGGATCTTTTCCTTTTTCCGGTTTGGATAAAAATGTAGCCACCTTTCTATTGGCTAGGAGCATAAACTCTTCAATTAATTTATGGGCATCTTTTGATGTTTTAATCACTACTTCAGATGGATTTCCGACATCGTTTAAGCGAAAGCGCATTTCTTCTGATTCGATACTCAGCGCACCATCTTTCAATCGTTGTTTTCTCAAAATATGCGCAACATCATTGAGTTTACGAATGATATCTTGATGATCCCCATCGTTTCCTTCAATGATTTCTTGTGCTTCTTCGTATGAAAATCTTCGATCCGAATGAATGACCCCTTTCCCATACCATTCTTTATAAACCTTGCCTTTGTCATCCATTTCAAAGACAGCTGAAAATGTATATTTATCTTCATGAGGTCTCAATGAGCAAGCGATATTGGACAATTGTTCAGGCAACATTGGGATTACTCGATCAACCAAGTAAACAGAATTTGAACGAAGTAATGCTTCGGCATCCATTGCGGTTCCGGGTCGTACATAATGACTCACGTCGGCAATATGCACGCCAAGTTCAAAGTGTCCATTTTCTAATTCCACATAGGAGATAGCATCATCGAAATCGCGTGCATCAAAAGGATCTATGGTGAAGGTTAATGTTGACCTAAAATCTCTTCTAAGTGCAATTTCTTTTGCATCTAATTCCACAGGAACGCGCTCAGCTTCTTCTAACACAGCTTCAGGGAAAATAGGATTGATACCTTGATTGTATAAAATGGAGAGCATTTCGGTATCATTGCCTCCTGGCATACCTAAAACAGCGACCACCTCACCAAAAGGAAGTTCTGCAGTCTTTGGCCATACAGTAATTTTTACCAATGCTTTTTCGCCGTTTCGAGCACCCTTTAAATTTTCCTTGGCAATGCGTATTTCGATGCCACTTCGATGATTATCAGGAATGAGAAGCGCCTGTTTTTCGCTAAATTTTATGGTTCCAACAAATTGCGTGCGTTCTCGTTCTTTGATTTCAACTACAGCTCCTTCATCGCGATTTGGTCCGGATTTAAATACGCGAACCTTTACACGATCTCCATTGAGTGCTTGACCAATATTTTGGGGTGCAATAAACACATCTTTTTCTTTTCCTTCAACAACCACAAATCCAGCGCCACGTTGGGTTAATTGAATGATTCCTTCGACGAGATTTGTTTCTTTATTGGAAGAAAAAGTAAAATGATTGACACGTTTTATGGCATTGCGAGTAGCAAGTGCATTTAGTCCTTCAAAAACAATTTGACGACTCATAGGGTCTCTCGCTTCAACAAGAGAACAAATTTCTTTGTGTGTGAGATCTACCCCGGGGTGTTTTTCAAAAACACGGATTAATATAGCATTTATTCCAGATTTCTTTTTTCCTGGAGCTGATTTTGAATTCCTTTTTTTGGACATACCACGAAATTAGACAAATATCTTGTCCTGAGGATTGGAAAAGAAGGAAAGATGTGATTTAGTGTCGAACAACCAATTTTTTGGTAATCGTTTTACCACCAGCTGTTTCAAAAATCAAGAAATAGATGCCATTACTGAATTCAGCAACATTGATTTTTTTGCTTCCATGAACGGTTTCTTTCATGATAACATTTCCGACAGCATCCATCAATTTTAATGTAGATTGATCCATTCCAGATAATTGAACAGTGACAACATCTGTGCTTGGATTTGGATACACACTCACGCCGATTTCCTCTTTAATTTGTTTAATGGCTGCTGCGTAATCAACAACAACATCGATGGAGTCATTGTACAATGTTCCGTTCGTAGAAATATAGTATCGGTAGTGCGCTGTTCCATACACACCATCTGCTGGATCTACGGAAGCTTTTAATTTACCATATTCACCATCATTAATTGTAAACAATACCGCTTGAGCACCTGGAGTAGTCCAAGGATTGGTATTCATTTGAGAAGAAGAATAACAAGTACCACCGAATGGATCCGTAGCATGTCCCCAACACAAAGCATCAGTCCATCCAGCTGGCGCATCAATACGCAAGCGCGTTACTCTCCATGCATGAGCTCCACCTGTGTGATTTTCAACATCCAATGGAATGTCAAAAGACGAGCCAGAAGGGGCAAGTACATTGTACGTTGAACCAGAAAGATCAGTTGTTTGTCCATCTACATGTATCACAATTCCATCTTGAGCGAATGAAAGGACACATAAACTTAGTGCAAAAGAGAGAAATAAGGACTTCATCATGGAGTTTCAATTTGTTCAAAAATAACCAAAAAACATTACATTTCAAAATCTGTCAAAGTTTTTCAGGTCTGGGTTTTTTTATACCTTTGAGTTCGGCAAGGTTTTTGAAAGGCCGTGTCAAAAAACGATAAAACGATGAAAACAATTCTTACACTTGCGCTGGTTATTTTTACAGCAGTTTCGGCATATTCTCAAGATGGACATGCTACAGAAAATCAATTAAAGAAACTTCCTTCTGTTAATTTAAAGGACATCAAAGGAAAATCTGTGAATACAGCCGCACTTGGTGTGGAAGGACCGATTATCATTAGTTTTTGGGCAACGTGGTGTGCACCATGTAAGAAAGAGTTAAATACGATTCATGAATTATATGAGGATTGGCAAGCAGAAACAGGCGTGACATTGGTTGCTGTTTCTATTGACGATGAGAAAACAAAAAGTCAAGTTCCTGTTTATGTAAACGGCAAAGCCTGGGATTACATGGTATTAATGGATCCAAATGGTGATTTTAAACGCGCCATGGGAGTAAACAATGTGCCGCATACTTTTCTCATTGACAAGGATGGAAATATTGTTTACTCACACAACAATTATGCACCAGGTGATGAAGAGAAATTATATAAAGAACTACTTCATCTAAGCGGAAAATAATCGAAATGAAAAGAATACTAGTTGCATTAACAGGATTACTTTTAAGCTTTTCCAGTTTTTCTCAAGGATCTGTCACCGGAAATATCGAAAGTACCTTTCAGTATTTAAATGCTGATTCCATTATAGATGCCAAACAACCGGTTCAAAAAGGTTTGCTGAATTCTTATATGAATGTCTATTATACCCAAGGTAATTTCAAGGCAGGCATGCGCTTAGAGTCATATTTGCCGAGAATTCAGGGTTACCCAAATCGATTTGATGGAACAGGAATAGGCATGCGCTATATTGGTTATGCGAATAGTTTTGTTGATGTGACATTGGGATCATTCTATGAACAATTTGGTTCCGGACTTGCTTTTCGAGCGTATGAAGATCGTTCGCTCGGTTACGACAATATGATGGATGGAGCCAGAATTATTGTTCGACCAAAAACAGGTATTGTTATCAAAGGAGTTTATGGGTATCAACGATTGTCTTTCCAAGGCGGAAGCATCATTCATGGAGCTGGAATTGTTCGTGGAGTTGATGGTGAATTCCACTTGAATGAAGGAATAAAAAAAATGAATGAGTTTCCATTGGATGTTGTATTGGGGGCTTCTTTTGTTAGTAAATACCAAGAGGATAATAATCCAGATTTGATTCTTCCACAAAATGTTGCAACCTATGGTGGACGTATAAAATTACGCTACAAGAACTTTTATGGGGACATGGAATATGTTCAAAAAGAACAAGATCCATCAAATGACAACAATTACATTTATAACTATGGTCATGCGTCCGTTTTCAATGTGAGTTACACGAAAAAAGGATTGGGAATTTTGGTTTCCGGAAAATCGGTGGATAACATGAGTTACCGATCTGATCGAACGAAAGATCTTCAAGATGTTTTCATCAATTATTTGCCTTCGCTTAACAAAACACACACCTATAATTTAGTCGCAACTTTGTATCCATACGCCACGCAACCAATGGGAGAAGTTGCTTATCAAACGGATGTGTTGTACACGTTTAAAAAAGGAACAAAAATGGGAGGAAAATACGGCACAACTGTCGGTGGAAATTTCTCCACTACCTATCGTCCTCAACGAAGTACAGTTGGAATTAATCCATTAGATTCAACAGGTGTAACGTATGTGTGTCGCCCATTCCATGCCAGCGATAGTATGTATTGGCAGGATATTAACGTGAACATTACGAAAAAAATCAATAAAAAATTCAGTACGATTTTAAGTTTTTACTCCATTAAAATCAATAACGATGTCGTGAAAATTTCTAATGATTCTCATGGCATGATTCATGCAAATATTGGCGTGGGAGAATTTTCATATAAATTCAATAGCAAGCATTCACTTCGTACGGAAATTCAAGGATTATTCGTTCAAAGAGAAAATGGTTTGATTAAAGACAAAGGAAATTGGGCGACGGTTCTTTTTGAATATTCGATTTCACCTGGTTGGTTTTTTAGTTTTATGAATCAATATAACTATGGAAATCCTGATGTTAATAAAAGAGTAAATTACCCCATTTTAACCTGTGGTTATGTGCGTGATGCCACCCGATTTACTGTTTCTTATGGACGCCAACGTGCCGGATTATTCTGTGTTGGAGGTGTGTGCCGATTTGTGCCTGCATCAAATGGTTTAACGCTTAGTTTTACTCAAAGTTTTTAATATGAAAAAGGTTGCTCTACTTTTCTTGTTTGCTTGGTCCATTTTTATGTATTCGTCTTGTGACCATGTAACAAATCCTTATCCTCCTCAGGCACCGTTGGAACTAGACTCTACGCTTTATCCAGGCAATTGGGCTGATTATGTAGCAAATGAATGGCCAACATTCACTGCCAATACAAATGTTGACCGCAATATTTTAATTGAAGATTACACCGGGCATAAGTGTATTTATTGCCCAGCGGCCGCAGATTTGGCGCATCAACTGGAAACTGCTCATGAGGGAAGAATTTTCGTTTCATCTATGCATGTAGGCCCACTTGGAATAGGTGATTTTCAAACAGTAACTCCACCAGATTATCCATTGGATTTTACCAATCCTTCATGTGTTGAAATTGGCACCTATTTCGGCGCTCACGATGGTGGATTTAGCGGAAATCCAAGAGGAACAATTAATCGAGTGAATACGGGTGGAAATATCTTTCAAAGTCCAAACGCTTGGACAAGTATGGTCACAACCATGTTGGCGGAAAATACGCTGAAAGTGAATATGCAATCGGCTTTGAACTATTATGATCAAACCCATGGTGCATTTTTACATGTGGAAGTGGAAAAATTGGATCCGACATTAACCAATGAGTTAGGAATTGTGGCTTATGTGTTGGAGGACTCCTTGGTAGGAGACCAAAAAATGAGTGATAATTCGCACAACCACACTTACATTCATAGAGACATTCATCGTGGAAATCTAAATGCGCAAGCATTCGGACGTGTTCTTGGTCCAACTGATCTTCAAAACGGAAAGTACTATGTGAATTACAGTTTTGTGGTTCCGAATCAATTAGACAACAATTATAACGCGGCAAATATGCATGTGTTGATTTATGTGTACGACCGAACAACATGGGAAATATACCAAGTGATTCGTCAAAACATTATTCCTTAGAAGAAACTCGATTGTTCCGATGGCGCTTAGACAACATCTTGCACAAAAACTGGAGCAAAGGCTTTCTCCTCAACAAATCCAGTTGATGAAATTGCTTCAAGTCCCAACGATGGAACTTGATCAACGCATCAAACAAGAATTGGAAGAAAATCCGGCCTTAGAGGAAGGTAATGACGACTTTGAGGATGAATACGAGCAGGAGGATGATTTTGATGAATCAGACTCCGATGATGAATTTGATTTGTCAGATTATTTAGATGATGACGTAGCAGACTACAAAACACAGGCAAATAATCATTCCAAAGACGACGAAGAACGAGTGATTCCCTTATCTGGAGAACAATCGTTTCAAGAAAAACTCACAGAACAATTGCATTTATTGTACTTGGACGACCAACAATTTACCATCGCTGATGTCTTGATAGGGAATTTGGATGAATCCGGTTATTTGAATCGAACTATTGATGCACTGGTGGATGATTTGGCCTTCTCGATGAATGTGGATGTCACAGAAAAAGAGGTACTGGAAATATTGCAATTGGTTCAAGAATTAGATCCTGCAGGTGTGGGAGCGAGAAACCTTCAAGAATGTTTGCTTTTGCAAATCAAACGTAAACAAGACGGAGATATTTCTCGTTACACGGCAAAAAAAATTCTGGAAAATCATTTTGAAGAATTTACCAAGAAGCACTACGATAAGATTGCGAAAAAACTGGAAATTGACGAAAGCGATTTAAAGGATGCGATTGATGAAATCCTGAAATTAAATCCGAAGCCAGGTGGATCGATGCGTGAATCTGCAAAAAATTATCAGCAAATTATTCCCGATTTTACACTTTTTGAAAGTGAAGGACGATTGGAACTCGGTTTAAATGGTCGAAATGCTCCAGAACTGAAAGTGAGTCGTGAATACGAAACAATGTTGCGCTCGTATGCAGAAGGAGCAAAATCCTCAAAATCAGATAAAGAAGCACTGTCGTTTGTCCGTCAAAAATTAGATGGTGCGAAATGGTTTATTGATGCCATCAAGCAACGACAACAAACATTGTTGTTAACGATGGGAGCCATCATGGATTACCAGGAGTCTTATTTTCTTACTGGGGATGAAACGAAATTGCGACCAATGATATTAAAGGATATTGCTGATGTGATTGGTTTAGATATTTCAACGATTTCAAGGGTGGCAAACTCTAAATTTGTACAAACCAATTATGGGATTTTTCCGCTGAAGTATTTTTTCTCTGAATCACTTTCAACAGATAGTGGAGAGGAAGTATCGACCCGCGAAGTGAAAAAAATATTGTCTGATGCCATTGAATTGGAGGACAAACACAATCCATTAACCGATGAAAAATTGATGGATTTATTAAATGAAAAAGGATACAACATTGCACGCAGAACGGTGGCAAAATACCGTGAGCAATTAAATATTCCTGTTGCCCGAATGCGTAAAGAACTATAGATATGAGAGCGATCTTAGCACATTTTTTTTCTTGGGTATTTTTACCGCTTTTCATGCCGACATACGGCATTATTTTAGCGATGTATATTCCGTCAATGCCCAAAGATTTGACACATCTTTCGATGTACATGATGCCTACAGAAATGAAAACTAAATTAGTGTTGCTCTTTTTTCTTTTTAGTGCAGCCGCTCCAGGATTGTCTTTTTTAGCCTTACATCAGAAAAAAGTCATCACTACAATCGATATTGAAAATCAACGTGAACGAAACATTCCGTTATTGATCATGATGGCCTATTCACTTGTGTTATTTCTCTTGTTTTTCATCAAAGCTCCAGGTGGTATTATTCCTGTTGGATTCTATGCCTTACCGTTATCTGGATTTATTTTAACATCCGTTTTCATGGCGATTAATCGATGGATAAAAATCTCCTTACATGCCGGAGGAGCTGGAATATTAGTTGGGTTTTTATTGGCGTTTTATTTGGAACAGCAAAGTTTTGTGAGTTGGATTTTACCAGCGGCCATTATTGCCTCAGGATTAACTATTTCTGCACGCTTGTACTTGAACAAACATCGTCCAATTGAGGTTTATACCGGCTGGACACTTGGTGTTATGATTACCTTTTTTACTCACCTGATTTATCTTCAACTGTCATGAAACGTTGGCCAATTTTCTTACTCGTGATGGCAGCAAGTTTTCATTCTTGTGCTGATTTAAAAAAAGATGAACAACTAAAACGGATTCATCAGTTAGAAATCCGATTACAAAGCGTGGAAGAAAGTACCCTCGCAAACAAAATCGACTCACTCACTAAAATGGAAATGGCGAGTGCAAAAGTGGAAAAATCGCTGAAAAAACACCTGTGTTCAGATACCATTGATTTAATTTTGGCAAAGAAAATCGATGCATACAAAATCATGCGTCAACAATTAAAACCACTTGATAAACAATATAAACTGCTCCTTCAAAGTACGAAGGAGGAAAAACCTACCTTGAAAAATTTATCAATTGACATTGAAAATGGAACAGGTGAGCGTCAGTCCTATGAATCTTACATCTTGTTTGAAAAAAACAAAATCAAACAAATTGAAGTCTTGTTCGCAGAATATCAACGTTTTAAGCAAGAAGCTTTGACAAATTATAAGCGCTTGCATCCAGAATTGAATCAATATGCTTTAGAAATAGCCAACAAAAAATAAGTAATGATGAATAAATGGCTGTTAATTTTCTTTTTTCTGGGTTCCTCTCAGTTATTCGGTCAAACTGAAACTGATCTTCAATTGGCGCAACATTATTACACCAATGGTGAGTTTGATAAAGCGACGATGTATTACGAGAAAATTTATGCCAACGACCCGTCCAAATTGGTTTTTACGCGCTATTATGAGTGTTTAATGGAAATCCAAGATTATAAAACCGCGGAGAAAATCATTAAAAAACAAGCAAATGCCAACCGTGGAGACATTGAATTACAAGTAACTTTTGCTCAGTTTTACGAAGAAATAAAGGAAGAATCGAAAGCTCGAAAAATATACGAAGAACTGATTGATGGCATCAATGCCAATCCAGGTTATACGATTCAAGTGTATCAGGCATTTGTGGCCAGGGGAAAATTTGAATTTGCCAAACAATGTTTGGATAAAGGAAAAAAACTAGCACCTACTTATCCCTTTAATTTCCAATATGCTGACTATTATTCGTTAGTGGGAAACAAAGCTGAAATGATGCGGGAGTATGTGGAATACTTAGAGCTGCAGCCTGCCATGAAGGAGTCTATTCAGCTGGCAATTAATAGTAGAGTGGATTTAAGTAAAAGTGAATCCCCTGATTTTATTTCGCTCAAAGAACTATTAATTACAAAGACACAAAAACCAAATGCACCTTTGATTTATTCTGACATGTTGATTTGGTTATTTGTTCAAAATCAAAATTTCAACGGGGCTTTTATTCAGGCGCAAGCATTGGACAAACGTGTTCAAGGAGATGGCTCCAGAGTTTATGAACTTGGATTGGTTTGTGTGGAGAATAAATCCTATGAAGTAGCGCGCAAATGTTTTGATTATGTCTTGACACTTGGAAACAGTCAACCATTATATTTTGAAGCACAGAAATCTTTACTAAACACACGCTTCATTGAAATAACTACGAATAGAGCTTATTCCAAGGAAGAAATTCAAGCAGCGATTCAAGATTACAATGCGGCATTAGAACGTTTGGGAAAATCGCGTTTGACCTTCCAAATCATCTTGGAATTGGCACATATTAAAGCATTCTACGGAGACCAAATTGAAGAAGCAATCGAATTGTTGAATAATCTATTAACCACTTCGGGATTGACGGATATGCAACGGGCACAGGTCAAAATGCAATTGGCGGATATACACGTTTTAGGAGGAGATATTTGGGAAGCATCGCTGTTATATATGCAAATTGATACGGATTTTAAATTCGAACAAATAGGAAATGAAGCCAAGTATAAAAATGCGCGCGTTTTCTATTTTGATGGGGAATTTGATTTTGCACAAGGTCAATTGAATGTCCTGAAGGAATCCACCTCTAAAATGATTGCGAATGATGCCTTGCAATTATCGGTAATGATTACGGATAATTACGGGTTGGATAGTAATTATCAAGCCATGTTGTGGTTTGCGACAGCGGAGAGATTGATTGAACAACACCGCTATGATACGGCATTTGTTTTGTTTGATAGTATTCAAGTCAATTTCCCTATGCATTCATTGGCTGATGAAATTTTATTCCGCAAAGGAAGAGCCATGGAACAACAAGGAAAATGGACTTCAGCCATGGATTACTACAGCGATTTGTTGAAATTTTATTCTGATGATATTTTGGGAGATGATGCTTTATTTCGAATGGCAGACATTGAAGAAAACCAATTACAAAACAAAGAAAAAGCGCTTGAATATTACAAGCGCTTAGTTATAGATTTTAAAGGAAGTTTATTCTCAACAGAGGCTAGAAATCGCATTCGAATCCTTCGTGGTGATATCAATATTGATCTAGATGATGAGGAACTTTAATTAGTGTAAGTCGGGCATTTCACGAGTAAATGCTGGAATTCCTGTGACATCCATTCCTGTAATTAATAGGTGAATATCATGTGTTCCTTCATAGGTCACAACAGATTCTAAATTCGCCATGTGGCGCATCATCGAATACTCACTTGTAATTCCCATTCCACCGTGAATTTGACGCGCTTCTCTCGCAATGTTTAAAGCAATTTCCACATTGTTTCTTTTCGCCATGGAAATCTGAGCAGATGTTGCTCGTCCTTCATTACGAAGTTGACCTAAACGGAAAGTGAGAAGTTGTGCTTTTGTGATTTCGGTAATCATTTCCGCTAATTTCTTTTGAATCAACTGAAAGGAACCGATTGGCACATTGAATTGCGTACGTTCTTTTGAGTAACGAAGTGCTTGATCGTAACAATCCATTGCCGCTCCAATGGCACCCCAAGCAATACCAAAACGAGCAGAGTCGAGACAGCTTAAAGGCGCACCTAAACCTGATCTTCCGGGAAGAATATGTGATTTAGGAACTTTTACGTTGTCGAAAATAAGTTCACCTGTTGATGAAGCACGAAGCGATAATTTACCATGCATTTCCGGAGTTGAAAATCCTTCCATACCGCGCTCAACTACAAGTCCATGGATTCGTCCCGATTCATCTTTTGCCCAAACGACAGCAATGTCCGCAAATGGGGCATTTGAAATCCACATTTTGGCACCATTGAGAATGACGTGATCCCCTGCATCTTTAAAATTCGTGATCATTCCACCTGGATTAGATCCGTGATCAGGTTCGGTTAAACCAAAACAACCCATCATTTCGCCTGTGGCTAATTTTGGAAGGTATTTTTGTTTTTGATCCTCTGAACCATATTTCCAAATCGGATACATAACGAGGGACGATTGAACGGAAGCAGTGGATCTTAGTCCTGAGTCACAACGTTCTAATTCTTGCATAATTAATCCGTAGGAGATTTGATCTAAGCCTGGTCCGCCATATTCTTCAGGAATATAGGGTCCAAAAGCGCCAATCTCACCTAGGCCTTTTAAAATATGCATCGGAAAAGTTGCGTTTTCGTAATGCTCATCAATGATTGGAGACACTTCTTTTTTTACCCATGCTCTAGCCGCGTCGCGAACGAGTTTATGTTCATCGGAAAGAAGATCATCCATTCCATAATAATCCGGATGTGTAAACAAATCTGTTTTCATAATTTACTTGTTTGACGACAAAAGTAAGTAATTATTAAAATGTCGACCCCATTCATTTTTGAATTAATTTTGTAATCCATGGTTTTAACATTACTTAGTCAATTTGAATTGGTCGAACGAGACACCCAACTAAACAGTTATCTGTTGGTTGTAGTGCTCTTATGTTTTGCTTTGGTGGGAGTGGCAAGGGTGGCTCAACCGGATTTAATTGCACAGACATTTGCAGGGTTTTTTAAAATAAAACGCATCGAAAATGCAGGTTTTGAGGGCACTAAGCTTCAGCCTAGTATGACGGCATTAATTTTATTGAACTACATGATTTCGTTTACTTCTTGTGTTTTTTTAAGTATTTATCAAAACGAAAATCTATTACAGACATTGGGGATTTCGATGTTGATTGTGGGTACATTCATGATGTTACACGCCTTAAATTTTAGGTTGATTTATTTTCTGTCGGGTGAACGTCAAATATTAGAAACGATGAGCGCTGTTAACAAGCAAATTTGGTCTTTTGGTGGATTTGTTTTACTAGCGATTGCATTGCTATGGATATTGAATCAAGAACACCAAGCATCTTTTTCTAAATTGTTTTTTGTTTGCTTTGCTTTTTTGATGATTTGGCGTTTGATCAAAGGACTCCGTTTAGCCATTCAATTAAGATATAGATGGTATTATTTAATTTTGTATCTTTGCACCCTAGAAATTTTACCATTGCTGATTTTATCTAAAGTTGCTTGGTATTATTTTGGAGTAAATGGATTGTATATTATACGTTAAAAACAACGAAACTTGGCCATCAAGACAATTTTAGTTTCGCAGCCTAAGCCGGAAGGAGATAAGTCTCCCTACTATGATTTAGCTGATAAATATAAGTTGAAAATAGACTTCCGTCCGTTTATCAAAGTAGAAGGCGTTGACCCCAAAGAATTTCGTGCGCAACGAGTGAATTTGGCAGAGCATACAGCCATTATTTTGACATCTAAAGTAGCTGTTGATCACTTTTTTAGAATAGCAGAAGCAACTCGTTTTGAGGTGCCAGATACAACTAAGTACTTTTGTATTACAGAAGCAGTTGCCTTATACCTTCAAAAATATGTCACTTATCGAAAAAGAAAAATATTTTTTGGTAAGCAAACCATTGACGAGTTGGCTGAATTGATGAAGAAACACAAAAACGAGAAGTTTTTACTTCCATGTACAGATATTCTTCGCGACAATATTCCGTTAACACTGGAGCAACAAAACATCCCTTTTACCAAGGTAATTTTGTACCGTACAGTGGCTTCTGATTTATCTGATTTAGAAGATGTTTACTATGACATGCTGGTGTTTTTCAGTCCAGGTGGAATCGAATCTTTGTTTAAAAACTTCCCTGATTTTAAACAAAATGACACGGTAATTGCAGCGTTTGGTCCAACAACGGCAAACGCGGTTATTAAAAACAATTTGCGTTTGGATGTTCATGCACCGCATCCGAAAGCACCTTCCATGGTTGGCGCAATGGAATTGTTTATCAAAGAACAGTTGAAAAAGAAATAACATTTCTTTCAAAAATTTCCTGTTAACTCCTTTTTTTTCTTCGTGGATTCTTATTATATTTACCCAAACTTAAATTATAATTCATGAAAAAACTATTATTCTCAGCTTTATTGCTTGTATCTGGCGTTAGCGCTAATGCACAGCTTGCGAATGGAAGTGTTGCTCCAGATTGGACGTTCACTGACTTGAATGGTACAACTCAATCTTTGTATTCTTATTTGGATCAAGGAAAAACTGTATTCATTGATGTATCTGCAGCTTGGTGTGGTCCATGTTGGAACTACCACAACACGCACGCTTTACGTGATTTGTACGAAAACCACGGTCCTTCTGGATTACCAAGTGTAGTTGCTGGTACAACAAATGACGTGATGGTATTCTTCTTAGAAGGAGAGTTAACAAACACAGAAGCACAATTACATGGTCCAGCAGGTGGATCAACTTATGCTACAGCTACACAAGGTGACTGGGTAACTGGTACAACATATCCAATTGTTGACCTTCCTAACAACGCAGCAGGTCAAGCATTTATGTCAGGATATAACATCGCTTATTTCCCAACAATTTACAAAATTTGTCCAAACCGTATCATCGAGGAAGTTGGTCAAGCTACAGCTGCTAACTTGTATGCATCAGTTGCAAGTTGTCCAGCACCAGCTTCTCAACCAGCTGACGTTGCTGCATTGGCTTACACAGGAGCATTGGTTCATTGTGAAGGTTCTTACACACCATCTGTTCAAATTCAAAACAATGGTACTACAGCATTAACAAGTGCTACAGTTACAATCACATTGAATGGTACAACTGTTTCAACAGGAACTTATTCAGGTAACTTAGCAACTTATGGAGTTGCAAACGTTACATGTACTGCTATTCCTTCATTCACTGGTGGAAACTTGGTAGTTACAGTTACTACAACAGGTGACGCTTCAGCTACAAATAATGGTGTTTCTGCTACAATCAACTTAGCAACTAACGCTGTTTCTCAATTTGTATCTGTAAACATTACAACTGACCGTTATGCTTCTGAGACTTCTTGGAACATCAAAAACAGTACAGGAACAATCGTTGCTCAAGGTGGTGGTAGCTGGACTGACTTAACTGCAACTGGTCAAACAGTTCAAGCGCCAGTTATCGTTACATTAAGCCCAACTCAATGTTATACATTCGAAATTTTGGATGCATACGGAGATGGAATCTGCTGTAACTATGGTAACGGTGCATATTCAGTTGTAGATATGGCTGGAACAGTTTTAGGTTCAGGTGCTTCATTTGGAGCTAGCGAGCAAAAAGCGTTCAAAACAGGTGTTTTAGGATTGAATGAAATGGAAACAATCGCATTGAATGTTTATCCTAACCCTGCTTCTGAAGCATTGAATGTAACATTCGAAGCGAACAACGCTGACTTCGTTATTACATTAACTGACCTTCAAGGACGTGTGATTTCTACAAAAGAAATGACAAACGTGAACGGAACTCAAGTGGTTACTTTTGCAACTGCAAACGTAGCTTCTGGAAGTTATATTGTTACTGTTGCTTCAAACGGTACAAAAACAACTAAAAACGTTGTGATTAAATAATCAGTTAAACGATTTGGAAACGCCCTCGAAAGAGGGCGTTTTTTTTTGACCATCATTTTCTATGTTTATTCCATTAGCAGTTGATCCTTCTTTAGATCTTCCAAAGAAATTTACGTTTCCCTTTTATTATCAACCGCATCCCATTGCTGTTTTGGCTGTTCAACAATTGCAAGAACGTTTGATAAAAGAGGACTTCCACCATGATTTTGGAATTGGTAGAAGTCAACGAAATGGTGCAATTGGTAAAATGTTCGGGGTGCTTGTCGTTCAAAAAAGTTCCGGTGAATTGGGCTATTTAGCAGCATTTTCCGGAAAATTAGGCAATTCCAATCACCATCTAGGCTTTGTCCCGCCTGTATTTGATTTATTGGATGAAAATGGATTCTTTCGAAAAGAAGAGGTCGAAGTAAACGAGTTGACAATACAATTACAGTTATTAGAAAACAATGCAAGCTATTTGACATTAAAAGGTCAAGTGGAAAATCAAAGATTGCATTTGACAACTTGGGTAAAGGATCAAAAGCACCAATTAAAAACCCTAAAAAACGAGCGGCAAATAAGGAGAGATGCAGTAGAAAACAAAGATTCTACTGAGTATCTTGAATTGGTGGAACGATTAAAAAATGAGAGTATTCATCAACAAATTTCCTTTAAAAAAGAACAACAACTAAAATCAAGTTCTTTAAAAAATCTCGAAGATCAATTGCTGTCAATGGAAAAGGAAATCCAAGCGTTAAAGGAGAAACGCGCAGCCATGTCAGCGGATGTTCAAGCAAGAATTTTTCAATCTTACACCTTTTTAAATTCCGCTCAAGAAACGAAAAGTTTAATGGATATTTTTGAAAATACGCCATTTAAAATTCCTCCTGCTGGCGCTGGAGAATGTGCTGCTCCAAAGTTATTGCAATATGCTTTTTCACATGCTTTATCACCCATTGCTCTTGCTGAATTTTGGTGGGGAATGTCACCGGATTCTGAGGTAAAGGTACATCAGGAATATTACCCCGCTTGTCGCGGAAAATGCGAACCAATTCTGTCTCACATGTTGGAGAATATTGAAATGGATGTGAACCCAATGAGCATAAATCCAGCGGAAGGAAAAGAACTTCCAATTATCTATGAGGATGATTACTTGTTATTGGTGAATAAACCTGCTGAATTTTTATCTGTGCCAGGTAAATCCATTGTCGATTCGGTGCAAACACGCATCGCACAGAAATATCCCAATGCCACTGGTCCGCTTTTGGTTCATCGCTTAGATATGTCCACTTCTGGAATCATTCTCATCGCCAAGCAAAAAGATATTCACGAATCGTTACAAAAGCAATTCTTGAAACGCACAGTGGAAAAAAGATATGTAGCCTTATTGGATGGATATGTTAAATCATCGAGTGGACAAGTAACACTTCCATTGAGAGTAGATTTGGAAGATCGTCCACGCCAATTGGTGTGTTACGAACACGGAAAAGCAGCTTTAACAATGTATGAAGTCATCGAGCGAAGCAAACGACAAACACGAATTTATTTTTATCCAAAAACAGGTAGAACGCATCAACTTCGTGTCCATTCGGCACATGTGAAAGGATTAAATGCTCCAATTATTGGGGATGATCTTTATGGACAAAAAGGAGAACGACTTCATTTACATGCTGAATCGTTGAGTTTTTGGCATCCTATTACCAAAGAGCGAATAGAAATTAATTGTCCGGCTCCTTTTTAGAGGGGTTTTTCTACCCAATCACCGTGTTCTTTAATGAGCTCAATGAGTGAATCTACGGCTTCTTCTGCGGCCACATTTTTGCGAACAACTGTTTTTTCTTTGTACAAATTAATTTTCCCGGGACCTGTTCCAACATACCCGTAATCCGCATCTGCCATTTCACCTGGACCATTTACGATGCAACCCATGATGCCAATTTTTATCCCTTTTAAATGTGATGTTCGTTCCCTAATTCTGGCCGTTGTTTCTTGAAGGTCAAAAAGCGTTCGTCCGCAAGAAGGACAGGAAATATATTCTGTTTTTGATATGCGTGTACGAGTCGCTTGCAGGATTCCAAATGCTGTCGAATTAATGAGTGTTGTCGGTTGTGGCCCTTGAATCCAAATTCCATCACCGTAACCATCGATCAGGACAGAACCAGCATCGCTCGATACATTTAGTTGGAAATTTTCAAGATCATTTTCACTGGACTCGATGTGTAAAATGACGGGAGTATTCGTATTTAGTTGACTAAAAAATCGTCGAAACAAGTGCGTTTTGTTTGCGAAGGAGCTTGACAAGATAATGACTAAATGAGAAAAATCAGTCAAATTAGAAGGAAGTTCTTGTTCGGCTTGTAAGTGTAAAAAGGCCATCTGATCAGGCGAAATATCGGCTAATTGATCAGGCGTAATCAAGGGATAAAAACCTGTACGTTGAGAATAAAATGATTTCCAATGTTCGAAGTCGCAAATAACACCTAGTGTTCCAGGTAATTCAAAAGACAGGGTATTCGAACCAATGTACACATAATCGGCTGCAAGATCTTGCAAGTTCCATTTATCCAAGTTTGGAGAATAATTGTACCCAAAGCCATAAAAGTTGGCATGTGTGATCTCGGATTTTATCGATAAATCAGCCACCACAACAGGAACATGCTTACCGCCAATATTATGAATTTCTTGACTTTCTCTTCGGTGATATTCAAACGGATTATGCGCAAGTTTTAAGTCGATATCAGCTATCGGCAGGATGTTTTGACCGTGGTATTTTTCAGCTAATTTTCGCGCAACAGGAATTTCAAATTCAGGTTCTTCCGTTAAGGAAACGCGAATCGTGTCGCCAATACCATCCGCTAATAGTGCACCTATACCAACTGCTGATTTGATTCGGCCGTCTTCCCCATCACCTGCTTCTGTCACACCTAAGTGCAAAGGATAACAACGACCGTTTTCCAACATGCGGTGAACCAAAAGTCGATAAGCTTGCACCATGACGAGGGTATTACTTGCTTTCATGGAAATCACCAAGTCGTGAAAATTGTTTTTTTCACATATTTGAATGAATTCCATCGCGGACTCCACCATTCCTTCAGGGGTATCTCCAAAACGACTTAAAATTCGGTCGGATAAGGATCCATGATTTGTTCCAATTCGCATGGCCGTTCCATGTTCCTTGCAAAGGAGCACCAAAGGTGTAAACTTCGTTTCTATGCGCAAAAGCTCCGCTTGGTAACTCTCATCAGTGTAATCTATTTCTTCAAATTTCTTTTTGTCTGCGTAATTTCCAGGATTTACACGAACTTTCTCAATCAATTTTGCGGCAATTTCGGCAGCGTTTGGCGTGAAGTGAATATCAGCAACAAGTGGCACATGATAGCCAAGATCGGCTAATTTCTGATGAATGACACCTAAATTTTCTGCTTCATTCTTGCTTGGTGCTGTCAGACGAACCAATTCACATCCGGCTTCAATCATTCGAATACTTTGTGCAACAGATCCATTTGTATCCATGGTATCTGTGGTTGTCATGGATTGCAAACGAATGGGATTATCCCCCCCCATTTTTAATTCACCAATGCGAACTTCAATGGTTGGAAGTCTTTTTCGGTTGAATGGGTCGATGCAATAGGTTGAATTCATGAGTGATTTGTCTATGTAAGCATAACAAAAATACGGATAGTTTGTTTTTTACATTCCAATTTTGGTCTGATATTTGTCTAGAATTGAGTCAAAACTTTGGAATGAACAAGTTTAACTGTCTATTTTATATATGCGCATTCGGATTGACTTCATCTTGTCATGAATCAACAAAATCTGGTACTCACCAAACGGAAAGCCATGTAAAAAAGCCAATCCATTTTGAACCTGCTTTAAAAACAACAGATGTCCAAAAAATAAAGGAAATCATTCCTCCAGAAAGAGTAAAAATGAGTGTGTTGCCTAATCCCGAACCCGAACCATTGCCATATTATACGGTTGAACCACCAATGATTGAACCACCAATTTACTCGCTTACGACTTCAAGGGATTCCATTTATGATATGGTCTCTGTCATGCCGGAGTTTCCTGGTGGACAACAAGCTTTGTCAAATTATCTTAAATCAAATCTGAGGTATCCGGAATTCGCAAAAGAGATGGGGATCGAGGGAAAAATAGTTGTTAGTTTGGTCATTTTTGAAGATGGTTCCGTTAACGATGTCAAGATACTTCGCGGATTGAATGACGATTATTCGTGCGAAAAAGAAGCTTTGCGCTTGATCAAGTCAATGCCAAATTGGTCACCGGGAAAAAAGGAGAATGGTCAAACAGTAAAGGTAAAAGTAAGATTACCCATCTTATTCCGACTGGACTAGTGGTAGTACAATTTGAAACGTCGTTCCTTCGTGTTTAATGGACTTGAAGGTGATATTTCCACCGTGTTTTTCAACAATTTGTTTCACTAAAGAAAGTCCAATGCCACTACCGGATGATTTTGTTGTGAAATGTGGTGTGAAAATACGTGGACTCTCTTCTAATGAAATTCCGCAACCATTGTCACTTATTTCAATGTAACAATGGTGATTTTTTTGAAGCACTCTTAATTCAATTTTTCCATTTGGAATGCCGTTTAATGCTTGTTGGGCATTTTGCAATAAGTTTACGAGTACTTGAATCCATAAATTTCGATCAATAGAAACCATTACTGGTTTTTCTGACTGTTGAAAGTCCAATTGAATACCTGATTCATTTTCATATAATAAATGAACTTTATCGACGATTTCATTCATGTTTTCGACATGTAAAATTGGTTCAGGCATTTTAGCGAAATGTGAAAATTCGTTGGCCATTCGCGTAAGTCCGTCGATTTGCTCAATGATGGAATCTAAAACGCGTTTCAATTGTTTTTCTCCCTCTGCATGAGTTGGATCATAGCTCCGTAACAAATGTTGAATGCTCAACTTCATCGGCGTAAGCGGATTTTTGATTTCATGAGCGATTTGTTGAGCCATTTCGCGCCAAGCTATTTCTCGTTCAGTGGAGGCCAATTTTTGTGCGGTTACTTGAAGTTCATCTAACTTTTCATTGTAGGCCTGAACGATGGCACCAATTTCATCTTTTTGACCGTACTTAATGTGTTTGTTTTCTTTCCCGAACTGAATATTCGACATGTGTTTTCTCAACATATTCAATGGTGCAATGAGCCAGTTGGTCACGAGCAATCCAAAAATAACCGATAAGGCAAGTAAGAGCATAAACACATTCAACATGGAAGTGACAAAGGTTTGAATTTGCGTTTCATATTCTTGCTGTTGTCCAAAATGCTGCAAATTGAGGTAGCCAATTTCTTGATGTTCTTCATTAAAAATGGGCAAATAGGCGGAGATGTAGGCGAGTTGTCCAATTTCTTCACTGTGTGAAAAGGAACTTTTGTGTTGGTCAATTAATGCGCGCATCGCTTTCGGATTCATTTGTTCCCCGATTAAACCTAACTCAAATATTTTAGGTCTAGAACTTGCCACTAAATATCCATGGAGGTTATATATGTTGACATCCGTTTTGTACACACCGGAAATTTTTTGCAGCGTATTTTGTAAATATGCGCGGTCTTTTTTTGCATTCAATTGACTGTTGTGTGCCAGTTGAGCTTTTAACTCGGCTTGAATAGAACTGAGTTTTTCTTGGATATTTTTTCGCGTAAATCCTTCGTATTGCTTTCCAACAAAAATCCCACTACCGATGCCATACAAAAGCAATGAAAGCACAATCACAAGAACAAAGGAAATTTGAATTTTAAACGCAAAGGAAAAATCCAGTCCACTAAAAGGAGCTCGTCCATTCAAGAAATAGATAAACAGCACCAAAATCCCCCAATAACAAAAAATGTAGGCGAAGGAGGTCATATAATCAAACCATGATTTCATGGGAAGGGAAATCACGATGGCATTTTGAGGAGTTTTACGGTAAAAATAGTGGTAGTATCCTTCTCTCGTAAAGGATCCTTCTTTCATGTGTTTTCCCAAAAGTGTCCCGATTGAAATGGGATAATTAAATGAACCTGATTGGTGGATAAGTTGTCCTTCCGAGTATTTGCCAATGGAGTAATTTTCGATGGAATTCAAGACATTTGCTTTGTCTGAAATCAATAGTCTAGGAAAGCCGATTTCTTCTGGAATGCGTTTTGACTTTAGCAACATGCAAAGTTGAAGATGAGGTAATTCAGCTGATGGATTGATTTTTTGAAGAATCACATAACTAATCCCATTTTCTTCATGCGGCATAAAAAATATGGACCCATCGATATCCGAAACTTGGCTGTGACCCGAAAGTAGATTCTTTATTTTTTCGTACGAGACATCCGTATCTGCGAAACAGGAAATCCCAGTAGAGTCATATAATTGAAACTGTAAATCGTAGCCATCCCATGGACCATGGAAGTATTTTTTTTCAAGTGCACTGGAAAATTCACCGAGGGTGGTTTGATGAAAAAACAGTGTGTCTGATATCAATTTTTCTTTGAGCTCCAAGAAATCGAGTTCTAAATTAATGTCTCTCTCTGTCGCTAAGTTTTTGGCATAAATGACTCGATTCTCTAGTTCTTTCTGTTCGTTTTTTTGAATCAACACTTGAACAAATGTCACAGTGAAGCTACAAAGTAGGAGCAGTTGAAACAGGAATTTTTCAAAATTGCTTTTTCGATTTTGAAAGATAATATGAAGTAAAACAATGAGTAAAGGAAGAATGATGGGTAGTAATGAGAAGGATTGAAATGAACCATTCATCCAAAAAACGAGAATAATCAATGTGCTAGAAATAGCTGCTATCAGAAGTTGAAGGAGTTTCGTCTTGAACGAAGAAACAAGTCCAAAAGTAATGGTTTGAAAACTCAAGAAAAGCAAGCCAATGATGGTGAAAAACACAAACGACAAACTAGTTAAATCAAAAAATGGATTGAAATTTAAAGGGATGGTGGAATGTAAAATCAGTAGGTGAATCAAGGTAACCACGAGCCACCAAGCTCCAAAAAACAAGACAAAATGAATCCATCTAAACAACCAATATTCATTTCGCTGAATGGATTTAGAAATCGTTAGGAGTCCGAAAGATATAAAGACACAATTTATGCAGAAATCGTAAAAACTTGGAAACCATTCCGTGTAAGCAAACCATTTTGCATCAAGAAAATTAGCCTGTGGAAAAACGATCGTTAATGGAATTTCAAAGGCGATAATGCGCAGAAAAAGTAATCCCACAAGGAACATCCATCGACCTTGTTTTTGTTTTTCAACGATTGTATAAATTCCAAAAAGGAAACTAACAAGTCCAATCAGTATGAGTGGAAGAATGTAGGCATTGTTGTGGAACGAATGATTCGTTAGGCCAATAACGGAAAAACAATATGTATGGGAAAGATTATAAATGGGGAAACCCTGATTTCGATTCGTTGAAATCAAAAATGGATTCTTTCCAAAAAGCGGATTTGCAATTGGTTGAATGAATTCGTTCGAATACGGATACTCCTTTAAAATGGAAAAAGAAGCACAACAGAGAAGATCATTTTTCTTCGCGCTTGCGGCATAGTACCATCCATTCGATAATTTTACCAAGCCATTGGTGGGAAAATCGGATTTTTTGATGTTCGATAATGGCAGTTGATTCGTATTCCATTTAATCAATTCTTCGTTTCGATAAATGTGAATCGTGTAACTACCCTGAGCTAAAACATTGCCTTTTTTTTCAAATGTTTCAAGGGCATTTTTCGCTTGTTGTTGGAGATTCTTTTCTTGTTGAAGAAAAAGCGCTTGAAAATTTTTACCAGAAAAGCGCGACTCTTGTTGACCGTATTTGGCAGCGAGTAAAATGAAAAAAGAAATCAACGCAAGTATAAAATACTTGAATTTCAGGGTAATATGTACCCATTTTCTCATGTTTGCAATTCCAAATGTGTATGCGTCGAAAGGGCTTTGTATAATTGTACAAAATCCTCATCCGCTCGGTGGTCGTTTCTAAAAATAAAATGCGCTTGATCCTTGTAAGGTTCAATGTAGTTTTGGTAACAAGGAAGTACGTGATGATCCCATTGATAAATGATTTCGGATCTTTTATACCCTCGGGTTTCTTGGTCTCGATAAATGCGTCGGTCTAGTTGTGTTTGATGATCAACATCTACGAAGATGCTGAAATCCAAGGCGTTAAAAACCTTTTCGTAATGAAACAAAAACAATCCTTCCACGATAATTACTTCACTTGGATGAATCGTTAACAACACATTTTTATTTGGAGGGGCGTTGAAAAAATATTCTTTTACTTCGATTGGATTTCCATCCACTAGTTGTAGTAAATCAGATTCTAATTTTTCTTGATTTAATGCGCCGGGTAAGTCAAAATTCACTTTTCCATTGTGATCCATTGCTTGCATTTCGATGGGGTGATAATAATTATCCATCGAAAAAACAGATGGTGTTATTCCACCAAAGGATTCTGATAATCTTCTTAATAACGTTGTTTTACCAGCGCCACTTCCGCCACAAATACCCACAACAAATGGTTTCTTTTTCATCTCCATAACTTCCTCACAAATATACAACATGTCTCGTTGGTTTTTATGTGTGTGGCATTCGTAACTGAAAGAAAAATCGTAACTTTCCTCACGCTATTAAACTTTTATGAAAAAATTACGCTTTTTACTTCTGTTCTTAGTAAGTGCAGCAACTTTAAATGCTCAACTTAAATTGGGTGATAAAGCACTCATGTTGGATGACCAATTGCAAAGCACTTTAGGTGAAACGACTTCCTTAAATGATTCCAAAAAAGAAAATGGACTATTAGTTGTTTTTTCGTGTAATACATGTCCTTTTGTTGTAGGTACAGAAGACTTCCCTGGTTGGGAACGTCAATATAATTCGCTTTATGATTTTGCAGATAGCCTACATGTTGGAATGATTTTGGTCAATTCGAATGAAGGAAAACGCCAAGGAACGGATTCTTATGACGAAATGAAAAAACATGCTGCCGAACTACAGTATAAAATGGCGTATGTGGTCGATGTAAATTCAACCATGGCTAATATTTTTGGCGCAAAAACCACACCTCATGTTTTTCTTCTTGATGGAGATATGAATTTAGTGTATATGGGGTCAATTGATAACATTTGGGACAAAGAACGAAAAGCTGATATCCCTTATGTGAAACAAGCCATGAAAGATTTAGCGGCGAAAAAACGAATCAAAACAAATTCAACTCCTCCAAAAGGTTGTGGAATTAAACGTGTTACGAATTAAAAACAAGTCATGAAAAAAACGCTTACTCTATTGTTGGCTGTGATGGCCTTTCAAAGTTTTGCTCAACAAGGCGATGGTTGGCAAAAATCATATAAGACGAGTATTCACCTGAAGGAAATCACTAAAGTTACTTTCCCTGAGCCGGACATTACCGCCTTAAAAGCGGAAGATGCACAAGTTGATGGAACAGGTACAGCTCCTTGGAGATTCGGGTGGAATAATTACACCAATTTAAACACAGATAATGCGGGAACGTGGACCAATCTTCCAAATGGCGATCGGATTTGGCATTTATTGGTCGAGTGTGAAAATGCGTTAACGATAAATTTAACCTTCGATCATACCGTTATTCCTGCTGGAAATGAACTGTATATATTTAATCCGGAGAAGGATTTTATTCTTGGAACCTTCACGTCGAATCATTTGTATGAAGGTCAATTAGGAACGGAATTAGTACCTGGTAGTCGTTCCATCGTGGAATATTATGTACCAAAAAACAATCCACAAGGACACATTCAAGTATCGATCGTTACGCATGGATATCGTACCGCTTCTGAGTTTCAAACCAAAGCTTTTGGTAGTTCGGGAACGTGTAACCGTAACGTGAATTGTGCAGAAGGATTACCTTGGACACAACAACGAAATGGTGTCGTAATGTTGGTGTCTGGAAGCAGTGGTTTCTGCTCAGGATCTTTAATTAACAATACCTTGAATGATGGAAAACCTTACGTTCTAACAGCAGACCATTGTTACAGTAATCCAGCAACATGGATTTTCCGTTTTCAATGGCAATCGCCTGATTGTAACAATCCTGCGGGATCTCCAACGTTCCAATCACTTTCTGGTGCAGTACTACGCGCTCGTGCGACGGCATCTGATTTCTGTTTGGTAGAAATAACGGGTGGATTATCAGCTGGAACAGTTCCAATTGCCTATACGCCGTTTTTTGCGGGTTGGGATCATTCTGGAAATACACCTGCTTCTGCGGTCGGCATTCATCACCCATCAGGAGACATTAAAAAAATATCCTTGGAAAATGACCCGTTGATTTCGACCACTTTTGGATCTTGTCCAGCAAATAGTCACTGGGGAGTGTCGCATTGGGATAGTGGTGTAACTGAAGGCGGCTCTTCTGGTTCGCCATTGTTCGACCCAAATCACCGCATTGTCGGACAATTGCATGGTGGTGCTTCTGCGTGTGGTGGTGCGAATTTATCGGACGAATATGGTAAATTCAGCGAATCTTGGGAACCTGCTGGAAGTAATACAACCAATCAGTTAAAATGTTGGTTAGATCCGAATAATGCTGGCGCACAATTTATTAATGGTTTTGACCCGGCAAATGCAACTGTGGCGCAATTAGATGCTGGATTATCGAATCCTTTGTTGGAGCTTTCTGCACTTTGCGGAACAAATTATACACCAAAAGTGACCATCGCGAATTCGGGTTCAACGACCTTGACATCTGCTATTGTAACATACGCTATTGATGGTGGTGCAAATCAAATCTACAATTGGAGCGGATCCCTGGCTCAATGGCAGACAGACATAATCAGTTTACCGTCGTTAACCTTGGCCGTTGGTAATCATACCTTCAACGCAACTGTTTCAAATCCAAATGCAGGAACAGATGAAAATAATGTGAATGATTTGGCAAATACAACCTTAACAGTTGATCCTGTTGACCAAACCATGGGCGTTTTAAAGGTGATACTTTTAACAGATAATTACCCAGATGAAACTTACATGGAATTGACTTCGAGCAATGGAACCGTTGTTTGGTTTGAAGGGAACGAAAGTTTTGTTGGAAATTATGGTACAGGAAATAGTCCAGCACCAACGGATCCAACCACTCCATTGGCTGGAAATACAACGTATAACTATGACATTCCAATTTCAGTAACGGATTGTTACACGTTTACCATCTACGATTATTATGGAGACGGATTGGGCGCATCACAATGGGGCGGTTCCAACGTTGATGGAAATTTGACTTTAATGGATCAGTCATCAACAGTAATATACACACTTAGCGCTGCTGATTTTGGGGCTCAAACATCCGACGTGATTAAAAACACTGATAACTCTGGTGCGGAAGAACTAGCATTAATCCAATGGAATGTATACCCAAATCCAACCAAAGGTAATTTAACAGTGACCATTCAACAGGGACAAGCAAGTGATTTGGTGATCGTAGATCTGTATGGAAAAACCATTTTGCGTCAAGCAGTTCAAAACAATTTAGGAAACGTGAACACGGAGTCTTTAGCAAATGGTACTTATTTTGTGAAAGTTAATTTCGCAAATGGAGCAAGTTCAATGAAGTCATTTATTAAACAATAAAAAAGGAAAGGAATGGCAGGAATTTACGTGCACATTCCTTTTTGTAAAAAGCGCTGTTCCTATTGTGATTTTCATTTTTCAACGACCTTTTCACGTTATCGCAGCGAGCTAATTGCTGCGATTTGCTTGGAGCTTGAATTACGGAAGGATGAATGTAATGCCGAGGCTATACAAACCATTTATTTTGGTGGTGGAACGCCCAGTCTATTAGACGAATCAGAACTCACTCAAATAATGGGCTGCATTCATGCGAACTACCATGTGACAACAGATGCGGAAATGACTTTTGAAGTGAATCCTGAAGATGCACATGAAGCAAATTTATTGATGTGGAAAAAATGTGGCATGAATCGCTTGAGTATTGGACTCCAATCTTTTCAAGAAAGTGATTTGAGTTGGATGAACCGCTCGCACACATTAAAACAAGGGATGGATGCCGTTCATCTTGCTCAAGCCCTTGGATTCAAAAACATAAGTATTGACCTTATTTATGGATTACCTGGTTTGTCCAATGAACAATGGCTGGCACATTTAAACCAAGCGATTTCAT
>JBJTMU010000127.1:0-4993 GCA_046070685.1 Flavobacteriales bacterium
GTGTTTGCCCAAATGAAAAGCAGGCGAAAAGAAAGAAACATACGAATAATAAAATACGCATCGGCAGCACTGATCAGTTTAGGTGGTGTAATAACGAAAGCAAAGACGAATAAGTTGCTTATGGAGGGCATTTTCTCTATCGAATGAATATTGTTCCCAATCGACAAGAATTTTATTGGTGGAAAAAAGACATTGGGGAACTACACAACCAACGTTCTAAAATGTCCAAAAAACAGCAACAAGAAGTCATCGATTTAATTCAGAATTACCCTGTTTGTGAACGGTTTTTGGGGATTTTCAAAAAAGAAAAACGATAATTCATTTTTTTCTTTAAGAAATAGCCCTCCATAAGCAACTTATTCGTCTTTGCTTTCGTTATTACACCACCTAAACTGATCAGTGCTGCCGATGCGTATTTTATTATTCGTATGTTTCTTTCTTTTCGCCTGCTTTTCATTTGGGCAAACACCTACAGCAAACTTTACAGCTACTCCGCATGTCGTATGTGTTGGTGTACCTGTTAACTTTACGAATACTTCCACGCCAAATGGTTCGAGTGCCATTGTTTCCAGTGCTTGGGATTTTGGTGATGGAGCTTTATCTAATCAGACGAGTCCGTCGCATGCCTTTAGTACTGCGGGAACATTTACAATTACATTGGTGATCACGAATTCAAATGGCACGGTTGATGCAGAAATTAAAACTGCGTTTATCACGGTTAATCCACTTCCGACTGTTGCCTTCTCAGTAAACGGACTTGGTTGTACGGTTCCGTTAACGCTTTCTTTTACGAACAGTTCATCTAGTGGATCCAATTATAGCAATGCTTGGAATTTTGGCAATAGTCAAAATTCAACAGCTACTAATCCACCCAATGTGACCTACAATTCGGCTGGAAATTATACCATTAGCCTTACCGTTACCAATACGAGTACATCATGTGTGGCGTCCAGTTCACAAAGTATTCAAGTGGCGAATTTTCAGGCCGGAATTACGGCGCCTAGTTACGGATGTGTTGGTCAAGCTGTTAGTTTTCAAGACAATTCAACCACAGGAGCAAATGCTTGGAATTGGAATTTTGGAACGGCGGGAACAAGTTCCAACGAAAATCCATCGTTTACGTTTAATTCACCCGGAACATATACCGTTCAACTTACCTCACAAAATACAAATTCCGGTTGTACTTCCACGATTACCCAAGCGATTAATATTCAAGCGAATACCAATCCCATTTTTAGCGCAAATCCAACATCGAATTGCGCACCTGGCTCCATTCAATTTACCAGCAACACAACTCTTCCTGGAACCTATGTTTGGACCTTTGGCGATGGTCAAACGTATACTGGATTCACGCCACCACCACACATTTATACTCAAAGTGGTGATTACAATGTCAGTTTAAGTTTAACCACAGCGGCTGGTTGTACGGGATCAACCACACTCAATAATTACATACATATCACGAATGTTCAAGCAGGTTTTTACGCCTTAGACACTGCTGGATGTGATCCATTATCCGTCCACTTTATTGATACTTCTTACACACCTTCGAATCCAATTGTTTCTTGGCAATGGAATTTTGGAAATGGCAACACGTATAATGGTCATTTTCCCCCAACCCAAACCTACCCTGTGGGAATTTACGATGTGCAATTAATCATCACCACTCAATCTGGTTGCAAGGATACCTTGATAAAAAATGATTATGTCACAGTAGGTCATATTGATTCCGTGCATTTCACCTACAATCCAACAATTGCTTGTTCCAACGATAACGTGCAATTCACCAGTTCGACTTATATCTCTGTTCCACATAACAATAATGAGGTAACTTATTTCTGGGATTTTGGAGATGGAACCTCCATCGAACAGAATCCAAGTCATCAATTCGAATCTGACACAGGATACTTTGATGTCATGTTCATTGCCGATTTCAGGGGATGTAAAGACACCTTTACCGTGGAAGATGCCGTGTACATCCTTGCTCCGATTGCACATTTCACACCGAGTTCATCTCTTTTTTGCAATCCCAGCTCCTTCCCTGTCAATGTCAGTATTACCGATGCCTCAATACATGGTATTCTTTCAGACAATGTGGATATGCATTATGAGTTTTTTGATAATACTCCGAATGTCAATTTCACCAATGCCCAACTAGATGTCCCCAATGGAGGGAATACGAGTCATACTTATCCGACTTATGGGACCTACAATATTGAGCAAGTCATTCACAATTACACGACAGGTTGTTCGGATAGCATCAGTTCGACCATTACAATTTCTCAATTGGCGAGTCAATTTACCATGTCCAACGACACCGTTTGCAATGGCTCATCAATTAATCTAACAGACATCAGTACCACTTGGTCAAATGGAACAGCTTCACATCCGATAACAGATTGGTTTTACAACATGGGGAATGGACAATCAATTCATAATGGTCCAAATCAAACATATACGTATCCTGCACCAGGGAATTACACCATTTCTTTAATGGTATTGAATAGTGCTGGGTGTACTTCCATCATTAATCATCCGGTGAAAGTGGTCAACAAACCAATCGCAGGAATTCTGGCTAACACCTACAATGGCTGTTCACCATTTACAGTTCCATTCACGAACACATCATTTAGTTTATCGAATGGACTTCCACTGAGTTCATTTAGCACGACCTTTTCAGATGACAATTCCATTTTGGTTACAAATAACGTCAACCAAGCCATTACACATACTTTCTACGGAGAAGGGGCTTATTCGGCAACCATTATAGCGACAGATATTTTTGGTTGTACTTCATTGCCAACTGGGGTAACTGTTACCCTAACGAAACCACATGCGCTTTTTGAAATTGATACTGTTTTCTGTGATTTCGACACGAATACGACCTTAAATCTATCCACTGGAACTGGCACATTAAGCTCTGAGTGGTTGTTGAATGGTACGTCTATCGGCACGAGCATGGATACCTTGGTGAGTTTAAGCAATCCGAACAATGGACAATTATTCAATGAGCAGTTGTTAACGTTAATTATCACAGACGGCAATGGTTGCAAGGATACCACGAACCAAACATTGACCATGTCCACTCCGCACGCCATTCCGAATTTTTATTTTACTGGAGCGGTGCCGAATGCGAATGGAGAATATGATTGTCCGCCGATATTCTGTCATTTCCAAGATTCATCCTTTTCCTATGGTGCCATCACCGGCTGGAATTGGTCATTTGGCAATGGAAACAATTCCATTCTTCAGAATCCATCCAACACTATTGTGACCAATGGAACATTTGATTTAAACTTTATTGCAACGGATGAATATGGATGTACAGATGACACCACCGTTTTCGATTACATTTCAATTGGTGGACCTATGGGAACGCCGAATTGGCTTCAAGGAGCAACTATTTGCGCCCAAGGAGCGCAGTTTTACCTGAGCAATGTATCAAATATCGATAGTTTAGTCTGGAATTTAGGAGATGGGACTCAATTTGTGGACACCTTAAGTTTCAATTATTTTTATCAAACGCCTGGAACATATCAGCCGACAATTACCATTTTTGATTCGGTTGGATGTCAGATTTTACTTCCGCTCAATCCAATTACGGTGAATGATGACCAACTAGAAGCCTATTTCATTCCAGATCCTGTTTATGCCGATATCAACGGAATCATTCACTTCAATGATCAGTCCACTTTCACCAATTCACCCATTGTCAGTTGGACCTGGAATTTAGGAACAGATTCGACTTTCACTTGGAATACAAATACAGCACCAACGACATCGTTTGCACAAGGTGGTCCGCACGAAATTACGTTAACAGTAGTAGATCAATTAGGCTGTATCTCAACCTATCTCACAACGGTGATGGTGAGTGATCCTGATATTTGGGTACCGAATGTATTCACACCAAATGGAGATGGGGTCAATGACTTTGTAGTATTGCCTTATCCTGCATTTAAATCATATGACATTGTGATTGTCAATCGTTGGGGGAACGTGGTGAGTAACTTAACCGATCAAACAGGCGTAGCAGCGTGGGACGGGATCAATCCAAAAGGAGAAATCTACGACGATGGCGTTTATTTTTATGTATTGACGGGAGTTATGTTGGGAGGAACAGAAGTCAAAAAACAAGGATTTATTACTTTGGTTCGCTAGTTTTAGCAGTCAGCGAATGGGCAAATTCTTTTAATTCTTGACAAATCTTTATATACTCCTTCAATTCGGTATTTTTAATAAATAAATACTGGTTTAATGCATTTTCAAGTCGTGTCACATTATTGGATTCTTGTTCCAAATAAGTAGCGATTTTATGATCATCCAACACGTTCGACTCAATATCTGAACGCAGGTTATCCAAGGATTTTGTTTCCTTTTTAAATCCTTTGTTTAAGAGCATCATTCTACGTCCCAGTGTAATTTCTTTTTCTTCCTCTTCATATTCCCCTTCTCCTCCAAGTTCACTTTCTGCATCGATAATTTCCTGCAAAGATTTGAATCGATTCATTTTTTTCGATAAGCTTGGATCCACTTTTGTTGCCATGTAATTACGTTGAATGGCAATTTCAATATTAAAAGCTTCTTGGCGCCAATAATTCAATGAATCAAAGGCATTTTGTTGGTAAACATTAGAGAGCGAATCCACCTTGCTACTTAAGCTATCCATTTGTTGTAATTGTTTTTCCTTGTTTCCCGTTGAACAAGAGCTCAGGATGAGGAGAAAAAGGCAGGTGGCTACAAATCGATACATTTGGTTTTTTTGTCAAAAATAATGTTTTGAATTGGATTCAATCGATTTTCACGTGCAGAGTGTCAGTTCGCTATTTCAGGACTAGAAAAACATCTCAAAAAAAAAAAACCAACTAGATCGTCGGGGTTTTGTTAGTGGTGCCTCCAGGAATCTCCGCCGCGGCGGACCAGGGACACCTATTAATATCCTGTTATTCGTTTTATATGATCTCGACCCTTGCCTGTTTTTAGTTCCTTCTCTCTG
>JBJTMU010000128.1:0-3323 GCA_046070685.1 Flavobacteriales bacterium
GATAGAATGTGCACATTGAGCCATGTGATAGACATCGCTTTCAGATTTAAAATATCGTTCCGACTTGCGTGCGTGGTAAAGGGAAAGTGTCAATTGATTTTGATGTAAGTACACCTTTGAAAAGTGCAGACTGATAAAGGCAATTGCTTGATCATCATGGTATTCTCTTGCCAACTGCAAAGCTCGCTTCAAGTAGCCCAATGCTTCGGTCCAATTACCGACAAAGGATGAATACTTGGCAATTTCTAAAAAGGAATGAATTTTATACGCTTCCAAATGCAATTCTTCCGCCAATCGAATCGCTTGTAATTCCTTTTGGACTGCTCCTTCTAAGTCTAAAAAATAACCGTGCGTATTCGCTTGATTTTGAAGTGCTAGGATGAGCATCTCTCTCCGCTGAGAACGTTTCGCCAAGGATATAGCACGATCAGAAGCCCAAAAAGCCGAATCCCTGATGGACATTTTCATGTATAAATGCGAGAGGTCTTGATAAATAAGCGATGTATTTGCGTTGTTTCTTTGTTTGCGCGAGGTCTGAATAGCTGAATCAGCTTTCGCTTTTGCTTGACTCCAGTTTTCTTGCGTTAATTCATAATCAAACCACAGTCGATTCAGACGAAATTTCATGCTTACCGACAAACCATTGCCCTTTTTTAATCGATTCGATAAAATGGATTTAAATTGATCCATATTTCCACTGTACCAATCATACTCGGCAGAAAGAATATCAATTTGTTGCTGCGATTCTTGGGATGGATAATGTGAACGACTGGCAAGTATGGATTGGATTTCCTCCTTCCATTTGCGGGTATCAACTTGCGCCCAATAATCGATGAGTTCTATTCGAGCAGATAATTCCTCCCCTACTGATTTGGCTGAAGTGATGTTTGCTTTCAGTTGTTTTAAGGATTTCTGCGAAGTTTGAGCCGCATTCGAAAAAACGAATAAACTACTAAATATCGCCAGAAGAAGAAATCGTTTCAACATCGTGCAACTAATATACGATTTTTCTACGTCTTGCGTCTGTTGTCCTGTTTTGACTCTTCAAAATCGCAGTCAACTAAGTAAATAAGTCGTAAATTCGTAAAAAATTATCAACCGATTAAACGGTTTCAATACCCCAACAATGATTCAAACTATTCGCACATTTTTTCTTCCATTTTTCTTATTTCTCATCACCCTTTGTATTTCATTCGAGTCGAAAGCCTCACATATCATTGGTGGTGAAATTTATTATGATTCACTCGGAAACAATCAATACAAGGTTACAATTGAAATTTACCGCGATTGTAATTCAGCCACAGGCTTTGATGCTCCTTTGAATTACACTGTTTTTTATATGGATGGAACCATCTATGCTTCTTATGATGTGAATATATTCAGTCAAAACATTTTACCCATTGTTTATGACGATCCATGTGTGACTCCTCCCAATGATATTTGTGTAGAACGAGCGATTTACATTGACACCATCACCCTACCCTTCAACGTGGAAGGATATTATTTATCCTATCAAAGATGTTGTTGGTCGGGAAGTATCGATAACATTGTGGATCCTTCCAACAATGGCATCACGCTAACCACTTATATTCCGGGATCTTCATTGACAAATGTTCCGAACCAAGGCGCGCGATTCATCAATTATCCCCCTTTAGTTCTTTGCTCTCAGAACACCTTGAATTTCGACCATTCGGCATTCGATCCAGATGGCGATTCACTTGTGTACGAATTAATGGCGCCATTGCTTGGCGGAAGCATAGCGAACGTTGTTCCCAATCCTGAAACAGCAGGTCCTTATGCACCCGTGAACTGGAATCCAACCTATTCAGAATTTGTGCCATTTGGAACTGGATCCAACATTACCATCAATTCCCAAACTGGAATGATGTCCTTTACGCCCAATTTAATTGGTAATTATGTTGCGGGCGTAGCCGTGAAAGAATACAGAAATGGCGTGCTCATCAATACCAAGATTCGAACATTCGGATACCGCGTTGTGAATTGTCAAGTGCAATTACCGATTGAAGTTGATGTTACTGGTCCGACACAATTAATCGAAGACTGTGGTTTCGCTGGATTTATCGTTGGACGCACAGATGCGACTGAAAATTTAATTGTTCAAGTGCTCTTGAGTGGTACCGCTACGAATGGAGAAGATTATCCATATATCGATGATACGTTGGTGATTCCAGCAGGAGTATTATCCGATACGATTGGGATTGCTGCGATTTATGACGGATTAACCGAAGGGAATGAAACCGTTTTCTTCAATGTTATTGTACCAAATCCGTGTGATGGGACCTTCGATACAACTTCCATATCTTTGACTATTATCGATTACTTACCATTAACCATCAAAGCATTAGATTCAGTGAACGTTTGTGCTGATTTTGGCGAATGGACCAAGATGTGGTGTCAAGTGGAAAACGGCGTTCCTCCGTATAGTTATTTTTGGCAACCAGGGAATTTCCCGAACAATGATACAGTAAATGTTGATCCGACCATATTACAACCAAACTTAAACATATTTACCATTCATGCACTCGATCAATGTGGGAAAACCATTTCCTCGCCAGATGTGCGTGTCTATAATCAATGTCCGTTGGTAGTTCCGAACGTACTCACAGCCAATCAAGATCAAACGAATGATGTATTAATTATTCGAAACTGGGAAGATTACGATAAAGTAAGTTTAACTGTTTTCAACCGCTGGGGTAATGTGATTTATTTCAACGAGGATTATAAAAATGATTGGACAGGCAAAGATGCAACCGGAAAAGAATTAGAGGATGGTGTCTATTTCTACATGGTTACACCACAAAGTGAAAAATATACGTATGATGACGTGAAAAAAACTTTGTACACCTTACATGGATTTTTACACATCATACGATAAATAAAATTCCTCCAATTCGCTAGATTTTTTGCGTTTTCGAGTTTGGGTAAATGACTGGAATGTTCCGTCGTTTTAGCAAATTGTTTTTACAGGCTTGACTTTTTGGTTCTTTGGGGTCAAGCCAAAAGAACGAAGAGCAAAAACGAAAATGATGAGTAGCATTCATATCAATAAAACAATTTAGACCGAAGTCTAGAATTTCTTTACGGGTTACTAGCAATCGCCCTTTAAAAATCATTCCCCTAAAACAAGGATAAATGCAGGGAAATGCACCCATGTTTGAGCACAGCGGTCTGTCGACCTGCAAGGCGACAGTTCACTGCGTTTGCGAGTTTGGGTAAATGACTGAAATGTTCCATAGTTTTAGCAATTTGTTTTTACAGGCTTGACTTTTTGGTTCTTTGGGGTCAAGCCAAAAGAACGAAGA
>JBJTMU010000129.1:0-5826 GCA_046070685.1 Flavobacteriales bacterium
GATGGAGCAGGCTTTTTAATTTTTGTAAAAAGTTGGGAGTTTCTTTCAAAGTTCCAAAAATTCCCGTGCCGTTCATTAATAATAAAATGGTGTCGAATTTCGCTGGTGGATTATAGGATTCAAAATCAATTTGTTTAGCCGAAATCCCTTGTGATTTCATATATTCAACAGCACCTTCTGATGTGTCAATGGCAAAAACTGAAAATCCACGTTTGATGAGTTCTTTGGTGTGAACACCCGTTCCTGCGCCTGCATCCAATACTTGACCTTTGCATAATTTTATGGCCAATTGCTCTAGTTCAGGCATCTCGTTATAGGAACGAAATAAGACTTCAATTGGAATGATATCATCATCACATAAATCAGAAGAAACGATAATATCGAATGGTTTTTTTGTTTTGCTATAGTCTAGAATGGCTTGACCAATAGGATCTTGTTGTGTTGTTTTCATAACTAATAATCGTACTCATTGTAATCGCTCAAATCATCATCAGCGTAATCATCATCGAATTCATCAAAGCCAAATTCATCTTCCTCTTCATCCGAAGATATGTGTGCATTGTCTTGAAATAATTCCTCCTCCAACGCCTCACGAGATTCTTCTTTTGGGGCGTTGCCGATGGCAAGTAGCATTTCTGCCTCACTTGGTTCATTTCGATCATAACCAATCAGTTCAATGAGGAAAATCCACATCTTCATGAAGTCATAAACCAAGATGAATCGTTGATCAGGTTCTTCTAAAAAGTCTTTTAAAATGGCGGTTTTCATCACCGTTGCGGGTGAATCGATGGAATCATCGTCATAGGACATGTCTAACAAACTAATTTCATGTCCTTTATCCCAATCTTCATTTGAGACATAAAAACTGGCCATTTGATCTCCGTTGAAATCGAAGGATTTCATAATGGCATGATAGAAGGATTCAAAGTCGCTGGTGTCGCTAATTAGGATATCTCTGAAGACCTCCTCATTTTTGTCTGAATCCAATAAAACTCTGAATTTTAATCCGGGCATTTTCTTTGATTTGTACGTTAGGTAAAGGTAGTATTAATTCTCCAAAGTCGGAGGAATCGATACAGTTAATCCCAATTCTTTTCCTAATCGAATCATTTCTGCGACAGCTTGTTCAAACGAATTTTCAATGTTGCCCTCGAGAATAGCCTCTTTAATGTGTGACTTAATGGTGCCAATTTCGGAACAAGGTCCAATTTGGAATGTTTTCATGATCAATTCACCACTCACTGGTGGTTGGAAGTTACGGATGCGATCTTTTTCTTCTACCACCTTTAATTTCTCCGAAACGAGTTCAAAGTTTTTCTTGTATCGTTTGACTTTGAATTCGTTCTTCGAGGTGATATCGGCATTGCACAACAACATTAGGTCGTCGATGTCGTCGCCTGCTTCGTGAAGTAAACGTCGAACGGCAGAGTCGGTCACGGATCCTTTCACCAAAGCAATCGGACGTAAATGTAGGCGGACCAATTTTTGAACGTACTTCATTTTAAAATCGAGTGGCAATCGAAGTCTGGTGAAAATACGAGGCACCATTTTTGCGCCTAATTCTTCGTGTCCGTGGAATGTCCATCCGGCAACGTTGTCAAATCGTTTGGTCGGTGGTTTGGCAATATCATGTAAGATAGCTGCCCATCGCAACCACAATGAATCGCTATTTTGTGCCAGGTTATCCAAAACCTCCAAGGTGTGGTAAAAATTATCTTTATGTGCTTTGCCGTTTCTGGTTTCAATTCCATGTAGGGCAATCATCTCCGGAAAAAACTGTTTCAATAAATCAGTTGAATTGAGTAGTTTGAATCCTCGGGAAGGTGTTTCTGTGAGAATGATTTTATTCAATTCATCTGTAATGCGCTCTTGTGAAATGATTTCAAGTCGAACAGCTTGTTTTTTCATCGCTTCGAGACAGCTTCGTTCAATTTGAAAATCGAATCGAGTTGCAAAGCGAACAGCTCGTAACATGCGCAATGGATCGTCGCTAAACGTGATTTCAGGTTCAAGTGGTGTTCGAATGATGCCTTTTTCAATGTCTGAAACGCCACCAAACGGATCCACTAATTCGCCAAAAGCGTCCTTGGTTAATTTGAGTGCTAGCGTATTGATGGTGAAATCACGACGATTTTGGTCATCTTGAAGGGTTCCCTTCTCAGTAATGGGTTTTCTGGAATCTTTATTGTAAGATTCTTTTCTTGCCCCGACAAACTCTACATCCAGGTCTTTGTAACGAAAATGTGCGGTTCCAAAGTTTTTAAAAACGCTCACTTTTTTAACACGTAATATTTTTGCTATTTCTTCCGCAAAATGTGGTCCATCGCCTAAAACAAGAATATCAATGTCCTTGGAAGGACGCTCCATAACAAGGTCACGAACATATCCACCTATCACATAGGCTTCTAAGTCATGCTCGCTTGCATATTGCGAAACAACTTTAAATACTGGGTGTTTTAATTTATCGGCGTAATTCGAAGACATGGATGGCAAAGGTACAACGAATGAACAGAATAGCGTTCAATCTTATGCGAAATCCTCATCATCTTCATCATCGAAATCGTCCTCATCCTCTCTTTTTTTATAAGAGAATAAGTCCTCATCGAAATCATCTTCATCCTCATCAAAGAATCGATTCACCTTTCCACTTTTCTTATAAGCGTCCATTTTAGGTTTCTTATTTCGATTGTCAGAATCAGAATCTCCTGGCTTGCGGTCTTTATTGACTTTTTTTCTAGGTTCAGATTTCAACGAATCGACAGGTGGAATTGCTGGCGCATCGGATCCTGCTGGACTTGGACGACGATCATCATTTCTTGGTGTAAATGGACGAGGCGAGTCGTTATTTGGACGTTGATGATTGTTTGGACGAGAATCTCCTCGTTGCTCAGCTTCTTTTACTGCGATATCACGCCCATTGATCATGTGACCATTTAAGGCGTTAATGGCATTCATGGCTTCATCTCGGTTTGCCATCTCGACAAAGGCAAAGCCCCTTGATTTACCTGTTTCTCTGTCAGTAGCGACATTCACTTTAATTACGCTACCATGTTGTTCGAACAATTGTCTTAATTGCTCATTGGTCACTCCAAAATCTAATTTGGCAACAAAAATACTGGTCATAAATGTTTAAAAAGCAACGGTTTTACTTGTGATTAGTAGGATTTAACAGTCCGAAATTAGAATAAAAATTTAAAATCACCTCATGGAAAGGAAAAAAAGATGATAATCTTTTGCGAATCTTCTGATGTGTGGACCGATTGATGAAACTTAATTTGGCGGATTCTGGATTCATTTGGGGGTAATTTATTACATGTAAATGCCCTTTAAAACAAAAGAATAGTGATTTGCATTTTGTTTAACTCTCAGAAAGAGAATGATCTAAATAAGGCGGTTTAATTTTTTAGGAAAAAAAAAGCAATTTCATGACCAAAAATTTTAAGAATTATTAACGTTTCCCTAATTTTGGCCCTCTCATTATAATATGGATCATTTAGTCATCGCACAAACAGAACAAACACCATTAGTTTCTTTTCTTTCGAATGGAATCATGGAAATAAGTGGAAAGTCCATCGATCAAGATTCTTTTGCTTTTTGGCAACCGGTGATTACGTGGGTTAAATCGTATAGTTCTAGTCCAGCTACAAAAACATGTTTGAATTTATTTATTGAATCATTAGATACCAGTTCATCTACTGCTTTGGTAGAGGTTTTATATGTGTTGAAGGATTTATTGAAAGAAGGACATGCTGTTCATGTGCATTGGAATTATGAAGAAAATGATTTAGACATGTTAGAACTTGGGAAGGATATGGAGCAATTAACTCAAATTGGATTTGAGTTTGATGTCTTGAAACCTTTTCCCATCTCATAAGCAAAGAAGCAAGTAGAAATTTGCTATTTTTGTCTATGCGTTTTATTAAACAAATTCCACACGAACGTTTTCTCATTCAATTGCATGCTTATAATGGTAAATTCATTTTAAGTATTTCTTTGGATCAATACGAGCAATCGTTTAAAGTCAATGAAACGGACTTCCCCCAAGTGAATCAATTGGAAAAGCTGATTGAGGGAGAATTTTTAAGCAAATGCATTCATCGTTTCATTGAAATGAGGAGCGATTGGATGAAGGTATTACAATCAAACTAATCAGATGAAGACAACTATTTTATTGGGCGCAACAATGATTGGAATGACTTTGTTTTCTTCTTGCGGAGAGAAAAAGTCAGCTCCTAAAAAAGAAACAACACCGAAGGTTGAAGTACGATCATTAGATGGATTAAAAATCGCTTACTACTCAAACGATAGTATCAAAGCACATTTTGAATACTTCAAAAAAGAAGAAGCCATTCTAAAGAAAAAGCAGAAAGCATTTGAAGCGGAAGTAGAACGCAGAACCAAAGCATATGAAGCGTTCATTACGAAGAAAGATGCCGAAGCGAGAGGTGGATTACTTTCAAATAATGAAATCAATCAGGTGCAACAACGTGCTCAAGAAATGCAGAATCAAATCATGCAATACCAGCAAACGGAAGGTGCAAAATTAGAGGAGCAAGGCATGAAATCTTTGGAATCAGTAAATAAGAAAATTGAGGCCTTGGGTAAAAAATACTGTGAAAAGCACCACATTGATTTGTTGTTAATGCATGGTGATGGTGGACAAATCAACTTCATCAATCCAAAAATGGACATTACCACTGAATTCGTAAATTACTTGAATGAAAATCAAGCGCAAATCGAAAAGGAGTTAAAATAAGATGCGTCCAACAGAATCGAAGAAAATTGAAAACGTAGCAGAATACATCTTGTATCTGTTTCAAATTGAGGAATTGGTCCGTTCTTTAAACCTTGATCTTGATTTAATCAAAGCCCAAGTGCTCGTTCCTGCCCTTCGCGATGAATTTCAACTCAAAGAACAGATTACGTGGTACGAACAATTGGTGCGTGAAATGAAGATGAAAGGACTTCAAAAAGAAGGACACATCGATGAAGTACAAGAAATTTTAGTAGAACTCACTTATTTGCACAATAGTTTATTGACCATCATGAACGATGCAAAATACAAATCTTTGTGTGAAAATGCCTTTGAAGCTTTGGAGGAGTTCAAACAGAAGTCAAATATGGCGCAACACCAAGATGTTGAGATTCTATTACATGCCATGTCCATGAAGCTGCAATTAAAAATGCGTAAAAAAGAAATCAGTGCTGAAACGGAAGCTGCTTTCGATTTGATGCGCATTCAATTGGCATATCTAGCACGCGAATATCAACGCATGAAATCCGGTGAGTGGAATTACATGAATAATTAATGATTGAACGGAAGTTCGCTTTTTTCCTTTAGCTTTTGTTCGTCTGAACGAATCTCGAAATAAGCATGTGTTTGTCCGTTCGTGAGTGCAATAAATTTTCCTTGCATTTCTTTTTGATACGTTAAGGCTTGATACAAAGTATCCAATCCAATGGGGATATTGGGTGCCTTACATTCCACAAGGATAGAAGGCTGAAAATCTTTGTCGTAAACGAGAATGTCCCATCGTTTTGTTAATCCGCCATATTGAATTGATTTTTCCACGGCCATTCGTTCCAGCGGAAATCCATGTTGCTCATGCAAAAAAGCAATGAAATGTTGACGTACCCATTCTTCGGGTGTTAATTTGATTTTTTTTCGTCGGACTAAACACAGCACATAAATGTCCTGATTAGCGCGACTTAATTGTAAGTTCGTTTGAGGTAAATTTAACGGAACAATCGGATTCATTACATTCCTGGCAGTAGAAGGTGAATGTCCTTGTATTTTAAATCAAACACTTTTCCTAAAACTTCATT